>DATMSN010001008.1:0-2650 GCA_035565375.1 Duganella sp.
GAAAGACGGAATTCCAGCGCGGGTGGCGGAAGACGATGATGGCGGGCGCGGTGGTCGGCATGGCGGTTCCCTGGTCGACGAATTGAAGCGGGCCTTGCGGCAGCGGGCGGCGTTTGAAAACATGCAAAGCAATCCTATCAACGATTTCCGCATTTTTCAGTTCAATTCCGCTCGGAATTGAACGTCGGTCCGGCGGCGGAATTGGTAGCATGATGGGCATTTGACGACGGCGCCGTCGCTTCGTCGTCTGCTTCGTCGTCTTCGACACGCGGGGAGTTGCATGAGTTTGACTGAGCGTCTGTTTGAATATCCGCGCCCGCAACTGGTGCGCGACGAGTGGCAATCGCTAAACGGCGAATGGGAGTTCGCCTTCGACGCCGACCGCCGCCACGGCTGCGGTGGCGACGACGTCGAATGGACCCACCGCATCAACGTGCCGTTCGCCCCCGAGTCCGCCGCGAGCGGCCTGGGCGACCGGTCCTTCCACAGCGTCTGCTGGTACCGGCGCCGCTTCGAGCTGGCGTGGCGCGCGCCGCGCACGATGCTGCACTTCGGCGCGGTCGACTACCACGCGCGCGTCTGGGTCAACGGCATGCTGGTGGCCGACCACGAGGGCGGGCACACGCCGTTTTGCGCCGACATCACCGATGTGCTGGTCGAGGGGCCGCTGCAGACGGTGGTGGTGCGCGCCGAGGACGACCCGGCCGACCTGGCCAAGCCGCGCGGCAAGCAGGACTGGCAGCTCGAGCCGCACTCGATCTGGTATCCGCGCACCACCGGCATCTGGCGCGGCGTCTGGCTCGAACCGCTGCCGGCCACCTATATCCGCTCGCTGCGCTGGACGCCGGTGTTCGACGGCTTCGAGATCGGCTGCGAGGTGCTGGCCGGCGGCGACGCGCGCGCCGAGCTGTCGGTCGAGGTGCGCGTCATGCACGACAGCACGCTGCTGGCGGCGGACCGCTACCTGATGGTCGGCATGGAGGCCAGCCGCAAGATCGTGCTGTCGGACCCGGGCATCGACGATTCGCGCAACGACCTGCTGTGGAGCCCGGAGAGCCCGACCCTGCTCGACGCCGAGCTGACGCTGTACCACGGCGGCGAGGTCATCGAGCGGGTGCGCTCGTACACGGCGATGCGTTCGGTGGCGATCAACCGCGACCGCTTCATGCTCAACGGCCGGCCCTATCCGCTGCGGCTGGTGCTCGACCAGGGCTACTGGCCCGACACCTTGATGACGGCGCCGTCGGACGAGGCGCTGCGCCGCGACGTCGAGCTGGCCAAGGAGATGGGCTTCAACGGCGTGCGCAAGCACCAGAAGATCGAGGATCCGCGCTACCTGTACTGGGCCGACCGGCTCGGGCTGCTGGTGTGGGGCGAGATGCCGTCCGCTTACGCCTTCAGCGCGCGCGCGATCACCCGGCTGCTCAAGGAATGGACCGAGGCGATCGAGCGCGACTACAGCCACCCGTGCCTGATCGTCTGGGTGCC
Organism: Duganella sp.; assembly: GCA_035565375.1. Lineage (GTDB taxonomy): Bacteria > Pseudomonadota > Gammaproteobacteria > Burkholderiales > Burkholderiaceae_D > Rugamonas. The sequence goes on from DATMSN010001008.1 coordinate 1,489, forward strand.
GTTCAACGAGTCGTGGGGCGTGCCCAACCTGACCTCGATGCAGGCGCACCGCAACGCCGTCGAGGCGCTGTACCACCTGACGCGCATGCTCGACTCGACCCGGCCGGTGATCGGCAACGACGGCTGGGAGGCGTCGGCCACCGACATCCTCGGCATCCACGACTACGACGCCGATCCGGCGCGGCTGCGCCAGCGCTACGAGGTGGCCGACCCGGTGCGCACCTTGTTCGACCAGCGCCGCCCCGGCGGGCGCATCCTGACCCTGGACGGCTTCCCGCACCGGGGCCAGCCGATCGTGCTCACCGAGTTCGGCGGCATCGCCTACGACACCAGGGCGACCGGCCAGCGCACCTGGGGCTACTCGCGGGCGGCCGACGCCGAGTCGTTCCTGGCGCAGTACACTGCGCTGCTCGCGGCGGTGTCGGAGGCGACGATGTTCAGCGGCTTTTGCTACACGCAGTTCGCCGACACCTTCCAGGAGACCAACGGCCTGCTCAACGCCGACCGCAGCCCCAAGGTGGCGCTCGCCGAGATCCGCAAGGCCACCCGCCAGGGCGCCGATCTGTTCCCGCTGCCCGGGGAATGAGCGGGCGCGCCGCCGGCATCAACGGCGCGGCGCCGCGCGCCGACTTGCGCTAGCATTGAGGCGTCGAGTTAACCGTCAGGGAAGAGGGTGCGATGACCATTGGTTCCGACCGCGACGACCGGGGAGCGGACATGCCGCCGCTTGCGCGGCAGCTGTTGTCGCTGCGCGACAATCTGATGAGCGAATGGACGGCGGCCATCCTGGCCGATGTCGAGAGGGCCAACCAGTTGCTGCCGCCCATACTGATCAACACGCTGCCCACGTTCTACGACAATCTGGTGCAGGCGCTCACACCGGGCTACCCGCGCCGCACCGCCGTCGAAGGCACTTCGATCGCCTCCGCCCACGGCGACGAGCGCGCGCGCACGACCAATTACCAGCCCCATGAACTGATCGCCGAGTACCAGATATTCAAGCGCGTGTTCCTGCGGATGGTCGAGCGCGAACGCGTGGCGCTGACGCCAGAGCAACTGGCGCGCGTGCACGAGTCGGTCGATGTCGCCGTGCGCGAGGCGATCGCCGCCTACACCGCCACGCAGGACCGGCTGCGGCAGGGCTACGTGGCGACGCTGGCGC
>DATMSN010001009.1:0-6439 GCA_035565375.1 Duganella sp.
GGCGAGGCGATCGACAAGATCTACGACGAGATCGCGCCGACCGCCGAGAACAGCCTGGCGCTGATCACGCGCGAACCGGTCGGCGTGGTCGCCGCCATCGTGCCGTGGAACTACCCGATGATCATGGCCGCCTGGAAGATCGGTCCGGCGCTGGCGGCCGGTAACAGCGTGGTGCTCAAGCCATCGGAAAAATCGCCGTTGACGGCGCTGCGCCTGGCCGACATCGCACTGGAGGCGGGCATTCCGGCGGGCGTGTTCAACGTGCTGCCGGGTTACGGCCACGAGGCCGGCGCCGCGCTGGCTCTGCACATGGATGTCGACTGCATCGGCTTCACCGGTTCCACGCGCGTAGGCAAGCAGATTTTGCAGATGGCGGGACAGTCGAACCTCAAGCGCGCGTGGACGGAATTGGGCGGCAAGTCGGCCAACATCGTCTGCGCCGATTGTCCCGACCTGGATGCGGCGGTGGCCTCGGCGATCGGCTCGATCTACTTCAACCAGGGCGAAAGCTGCAACGCGCCTTCGCGCCTGTTCGTCGAAGCGTCGATCAAGGACCGGTTCATCGAGAAGGCGCTGGCGATGATGCCGGACTTCCAGCCGGGCGATCCGCTCGACGAGAACACGGTGATGGGCGCCATCGTCGATGCCACGCAGCTGAAAACGGTGATGGGCTACATCGAGGCCGGCAAGGCGGACGGCGCCAAGCTGCTGTCGGGCGGGCGCCAGGCGCGCACCGGGACCGGCGGCTTCTTTGTCGAGCCGACCTTGTTCGACCACGTCGACAGCGGCATGACCATCGCGCGCGAAGAGATTTTCGGACCGGTGCTGTCGGTGTTGAGCTTCACGGACCTGAAGGAGGCCATCAAGCAGGCCAACTCCACGCCCTACGGCTTGCAGGCGGCCGTGTGGACGTCGGACATGACCAAGGCGATACGGACGGCGCGCGCGCTGCGGGCCGGCACCGTGCACGTGAACCAGTACGACGGCGACGACATCACCGTGCCGTTCGGCGGCTACAAGCAGTCCGGCAATGGCCGCGACAAGTCGCTGCACGCTTTCGATAAATATACCGAGCTGAAAACCACCTGGATTCAAATCGGCTAATCCATAGAGGATTGATGAGCACAGCGGAAAAACAGGAGGAGATGGCGGCGCAGGGCGTGAAGTACATATTCGCCCAGTTCACCGACATTCATGGCGCGGCAAAGGGCAAGCTGATACCGCTCGCCCATCTGGATGACATCATTTATCCGGGCGCGGGCTTTTCGGGGCCGTCGATATGGGGCACCGGTCTGCCGCGTAATGGTCCGCGCTCCGAATACTACGGGCGCGCCGACCTCGCGACACTGCAGGCGATGCCGTGGCTGCCCGGTTACGCCCGCGTTGTGCTCGACGGCCATGTCGACGGCCGGCCGTTCGATGTCTGTCCACGTCAGATCCTGCGCAAGCAGGTAGGGCGGCTGGCAAAGCATGGCTGGACGCTCAATGCGGGACTGGAGCCGGAGTTCTTCCTGCTGCAAAAAGGGCAGAACGGCTACGACGCCGAACCGGCCGACAGTCTGGAGAAGCCATCCTACGATACCAAAAGCCTGCTGCGGCGGCGCTCCTTCCTGGAGAAGCTGACCGCATCGCTGGACCAGTGCGGCCTTGGCGTGTTCCAGATCGACCACGAGGATGCGACCGGCCAGTTCGAAGTCAATTACAAATACGCCGACGCGCTGAAGGCAGCCGACAACTTCATGCTGTTCAAGATGGCGGCCCATCACATCGCCGAGGAAGAGGGCATGCTGTTTTCGATGATGCCCAAGCCGTTTGCCGATCGTCCCGGCAGCGGCCTGCATTTCCATCTGTCGTTGACGGACGAAGACGGCAAGCCGTTGTTCGCGGCCGACCAGGATCGCCGGGAGCTGGGCCTGTCGCCGCTGGCCTATCGCTTTATGGCGGGCCTGTTGCGCCATGCGCCTGCGCTAACCGCGCTGTGCGCGCCCACCGTCAATTCGTACAAGCGCCTGATGTGCGGGCAGTCGCTGTCCGGAACCAGTTGGGCGCCGGCGTTCATCGGCTATGGCAATAACAACCGCACCACCGTCGCGCGCGTGGTCTACCAGCGGATCGAATGGCGACTGCCGGACAGCTCGACCAATCCGTATCTGGCGTTGGCCGGCGTGATCGCGGCCGGCCTGGATGGCATCGAGAACGCTCTGGAGACGGGGGAGCCGGTGAACCAAGATGTCTATGAGATGTCCGATGCGCAGCGCGCAGAACTCGGGTTGAAAATACTGCCGCAGAATCTGGGCGAAGCCGCCGCCGCGCTGCGAGCCGATACCGCGCTGGCGGCGGCGTTGGGCGAAAACTTCGTCAACGAATTCGTCGCGCTCAAGAGCGCCGAATGGATCGAATACAGTCAGCACGTGAGCGCGTGGGAGCGCGCGCGATACCTCGAACGGTTCTAACAGGAGAGTGGCATGAGCCAGGCAATGAAGGATTTTCTACGAGAGCGCAATATCCATGAAGTGGAATGCGTGATCGCCGACATGACCGGCATCGCGCGCGGAAAAATCCTGCCCAAGGACCTGTTCCTCAGTGAAGGCGAGATGCGCCTGCCCAAGAGCGTGCTGCTCAACACCGTCAACGGCGAGCAGCCGAACAACCTGCCCTACACCGGCGCCACCGATCCGGACATGATCTGCGTGCCGGATCTGGCCACGCTGCGCCAGGTGCCATGGGCGGCGGAGAACGTCGCGCTGGTGATCCACGATTGCCAGAACTTCGACGGCACGCCGGTCGGCTTGTCGCCGCGCGCGGTGCTGCGCAAGGTCCTCAAACTATACGCCGATCGTGGGTGGCAGCCGGTGGTGGCGCCGGAGATGGAGTTCTATCTGGTCGCCCGCAGCAGCAATCCGCACGAGCCGCTGACGCCTCCGCTGGGCCGCAGCGGCAAGACCGAATCGGGCCGGCAGTCGTACTCGATCGACGCCGTCAACGATTTCGATCCCTTCTTCCTGGAGCTGTCGACGTTCTGCAAGCAGCACCAGCTAGGCGTGGAAACGCTGATCCACGAAGCCGGCGCCGGCCAGATGGAAATCAACTTCACCCACGGCGACGCGCTGGAGCTGGCCGACCGCGTGTTCCTGTTCAAGCGCGCCGTGCGCGAGACGGCGCTGCGGCACGGGATCTTCGGTACCTTCATGGCCAAGCCGATGGAGACGGAGCCCGGCAGCGCGATGCACATCCACCAAAGCATTCTCGATACGGCGACCGGCAGCAACATCTTCAGCGAAAAAAACGGTGAGGCCAGCGCCTTGTTCTTCAACTATATCGCGGGCCTGGAGCATTACACGGCGGCGGCCACGCTGCTGTTCGCGCCGCATGTCAATTCCTACCGGCGGCTGTCGCGCTTCATGTCGGCGCCGACCAATGTGCATTGGGGTTACGACAACCGCACCTGCGGCTTCCGCATTCCCAACTCCACGCCCACCAACCGGCGGGTGGAGAACCGCGTGCCGGGTGTCGACGTCAATCCCTATCTGGCGATGGCGGCGACTTTGGCGTGCGGCTACCTCGGCATGGTCAACGGCCTGACGCCGTCCGAGCCGACGGCGGGCAGCGCCGAGCATGTGCACGATCAGCTGCCGCGCAATCTGGAGGATGCCATTTTGCGGCTGCGCGAATGCAAGCCGCTCAGCGAGATACTGGGAGAGTTGTTCGTGCAGGCGTTCTGCGAGGTCAAGGAACTGGAGTTCGCCACCTACAGCCGCGTGATCAGCTCATGGGAGCGCGAGCATCTGATGCTGCTGGTGTGAGGAGAACGCGATGCACGGTACCCGCGATGGATTGAACTGGCCACGCGCGCAGGCGCTGGCGGCCCGGGAACGCGCCAGCTACATCGCCCGCAATCCGGAATCGGGCAGGTTGGCGGGATTGGCTGCACAACACTTGCTGTTCGGCGTGCCGATGCACTGGATGAACGACTGGTCGACGCCGTTCGCGTTGACGGTGAGCGAGGCGTCCGGCGCGCGCTTCCGCGATGTCGATGGACACGATTACGTTGATTTCTGTTTGGGTGACACCGGCGCCATGTTCGGTCATGCGCCGCCGGCCGTCGCGCAGGCGATAGCGCGGCAGGCCACGCGCGGCTACACGGCCATGCTGCCGTCGGAGGACGCGGCGCCGGTGGCGGCCGAGCTGGCGCGGCGCTTTGGCCTGCCTTACTGGCAGTTCGCGCTATCGGCTTCGGACGCCAATCGCTTCGTGCTGCGCTGGCTGCGCGCGGCGACGGGGCGCGACAAGGTGCTGGTGTTTAATGGCTGCTATCACGGCACGGTGGACGATGTGTTTGTCGATCTGGTCGACGGCGTGCCGACGCAGCGTGACAGCCTTCTGGGCCAGGTTCACACGCTGACGGATCACACGGTGGTGGTGGAGTTCAACGACCTGCCGGCGTTGGAGGCCGCTTTGGCGCGGGGCGATGTCGCTTGCGTGCTGGCGGAGCCGGTGATGACCAACGTTGGCATGGTGTTGCCGGAGCCGGGGTACTGGGAGGCGGCGCAGCGGATCATCAAGCACCATGGCGCGCTGCTGGTGATCGACGAGACGCATACCATCAGCAGTGGCCCGGGAGGCTATGCGCGGGAGCATGGCATGCTGCCGGATGCGCTGGTGGTCGGCAAACCGGTCGGCGGCGGAATTCCATGCGCGGTGTATGGATTCACGGAGGAGCTGGCGCGCAGAGTGGAGCAGGCCAAGCATGGCGCGCCGCCCGGGCACTCGGGCGTTGGTACCACGCTCAGTGCGAACATGTTCGCCATGGCGGCGATGCGGGCCAATCTGGAGCAGGTGATGACGGAGGCGGCGTATCAGCGGATGTTCGGGCTGGCGACGCGGCTGGCGGGTGGCTTGCGCGATGTGATTGCGCGGCATCGCTTGCCTTGGTGCGTGACGCAAGTTGGGGCGCGCACGGAATTCCAGTTCGCGTCGTCGGCGCCGCGTAACGGCAGCGAGGCGCAGGCGATCCTCGACGGCGAGCTGGAACAGATCATTCATCTGTATCTGCTGAATCGCGGACTGTTGATTACGCCGTTCCACAACATGCTGCTGGTGTGCCCGGCGACGGCCGAAAGCGACGTGGCGCGCCTGCTAATGGCGTTCGATGAATGCCTGACGGAGATGCGTCGATCGTAAACGCGGCGTCAATTGGGACCACTGAAACACGTGATGCACGGGATACACGTGGGGCGGATTAGCGGGCAAGGCCCGCTAACCGCCCGGGGACCCATCGAAGGGGCGGCCTACCTTCCGGTAGGCCTTAAGAGCGCGCAGCGCGTAATCCGCCAAGCTCCGTCGACGGCTCACAGATGGCGGATTACGGCGTCCCGCCTAATCGGCCCTACGTGGAACAACGTGACGCGTGCGCCGCCTCAGCGCCCCGGCTTTAGAAGCAGTGCTCCAGCGCCGGGAAGCTGCCGCCTTTGACCGCCGCGACATACGCGCTGATGGCGGCGTCGATGCTCGTTTGCCCTTCCATGAAGTTCTTCACGAAGCGCGCTTTGCGGCCCGGGAAAACACCCAGCAAATCATGCATCACCAGCACCTGGCCGGAGCAGTCCGGACCGGCGCCGATGCCGATCGTCGGTATCGCCAGCAGGTCGGTCACCTCTTTGCCCAGCGAAGACGGTATCGCTTCGAGCACCAGCACCGAGGCGCCGGCCGCTTGCAGCTTGAGTGCGTCCGCCTTCAGCAGATCGGCGCTGTCGGTGGTTTTGCCCTGCACCTTGTAGCCGCCCAGCTGGTGCACCGATTGCGGCGTCAAGCCCAGGTGCGCGCACACCGGAATTGCGCGCTCGGTCAGAAAGCGCACGGTGTCGGCCAGCCACGCGCCGCCCTCCAGCTTGACCATGTGCGCGCCGGCCTGCATCAGCTGCACCGAGTTGGCATACGCCGTTTCCGGCGTGCCGTAGGCGCCGAACGGCAGGTCGGCGACGATCAGCGCCGACTTGCTGCCGCGCGCGACCGAGGCCGTGTGGTACGCCACTTCGGCGACGGTGACCGGCAACGTCGATTGGTGGCCGTTGCAGACCATGCCGAGCGAGTCGCCGATGAGCAGCATCTCGACGCCGCAGCGGTCCATCAGCGAGGCGAAGCTGGCGTCGTAGCACGTCAGCATGGCGATTTTCTCACCGGCCGAGCGCAGGTTGGCCAGCGTGTGGACGGTGACTGCCTTGGTGGCGGCCGCTTTGGCCGGTGCAGGTGAGGTGGTGGCGGCGGGCTTTTGGCTCGCGGCCAGTTCGTTTCCTTGCAAATAACCAGACATGGGGATTCCTTTAGAGATGAGATCAGACCGCGATAGTGTAGTCCTGAATGCTATCGCGTGCAGGGAAGTCAGGTGACCGGGGCGATGCCCTGGCCGGCGACGCCGGCCGCGTGGTCGCGCGCCGGGCCG
>DATMSN010001010.1:0-2962 GCA_035565375.1 Duganella sp.
CCGCCAATATAAACGGGCGGCTTGCGTAATAAAACGAACAATTCCGTTCTAGCTTATTCGGTTTTGGTTATCGCGGGACGCCGCCTTCCGTCACGGCCAAATGGCGCTGGATCGTCGCGAACATCTGGTCGACATCGATAGGCTTGGCGATGAAATCGTCCATGCCGGCGGCGATGCACTGCTCGCGCTCGGACTCCATCACGCCCGCCGTCATGGCGATCACCGGCAGTTGCAGGCGCAGCTCCTCGCGGATCAGGCGCGTGGCCGTAAAGCCGTCCATCACCGGCATCTGCACGTCCATCAGCACCAGGTCATAGCGCTCGCCGCGCAGCAGCCGCACCGCCACCTCGCCGTTTTCGGCCACCGCCACCGCCGCCCCGGCCTGTTCAAGTATGACTTTGGCGACATTCTGGTTGATCGCGTTGTCCTCGACCAGCAGCAGACGAACCCCGGACAGCTCCGACACCGCCGGCGCCTCCGCGACCCCGGCGGCGCCGGCGTGCCGCTGCGCCAGCGCCGTCTGCACGGCGTCGAACAGGCTCGAAGAGGTCACCGGCTTGGTCAAATAAGCCGACGTGGGAACCGAGGTCACATCCTGCATCAGCTTCCCCCGGCCATAGGCATTGACCATGCAAACCACCGGCGCGCCGGCGCCGTCCATCTGCGCCTGGATCGCCTTGATCGTCTCCATGCCGTCCATGCCGGGCATATGCCAATCGACCAACACCACGTCGTAGACCTCGCCGCCGCGCAAGCGCTCCAGCGCCGCCGGGCCGGAAGCGACGCTGTCGCACGCCCAGTTCCAGGCTTCGATGGTCTTGCGGATGAACGAGCGGCTGGTCTGGTTGTCGTCCACCACCAGCAGACGCAAAGGGCCGGCCCGAGGATGCGCAACCGGGAGTTCGTCGGCTTCCACCATCGGCAGCGTAAAGCGGAATTCGCTGCCGACGCCCGGCTTGCTGCGCACATCGATGTCGCCGCCCAGCACTTCGATCAGCCCCTTGGAGATGGTCAGCCCCAGGCCGGTGCCGCCGAAGCGCCGCGTGGTCGACAAGTCGCCCTGCGTGAAGGGCGAGAACAGGCGCGCCAGTTGGTCCGCGCTCATGCCGATGCCGGTATCGCGCACGGTGAAGCCCAGCGTCAGCGGCTGGCGCGCCACCAGTTCGACCCGCACCGACACCTCGCCGCTTTCGGTGAATTTGATGGCGTTGCCCGCCAGGTTGACCAATATCTGCTGCAGGCGCAGCGCGTCGCCGACCAGCGCGCGCGGCACGTCCGGCTCCACGCCGATGCACAACTCCAGATCCTTGTCGCCGGCGCTCACGCTCATGATGGTCGCCAGCGCGTGCAGCACCTCGTTCAGGTTGAAGCGCACCGTGTGCATTTCCACCTTCCCCGCCTGCATCTTGGAGAAATCCAGGATGTCGTTCAGGATGCCCAGCAGCGACTGGCCGGACGCCCGTATCATCTCCAGGTAGCGGCTCTGCTCCGGCGTCATGCCGGTGGTGCCCAGCAGATGGGCCATGCCCAGCACCGCGTTCATCGGCGTGCGCAGCTCATGGCTCATGTTGGCGACGAAGACGTCCTTGGCCGCGTTGGCCGTCTGCGCCTGCTTGACGGCCGACTGCAGTTGCAACGTGCGTTGTTCGATCAGGTTTTCCAGGTGGTGGCGGTAGCGCAGCAATTCCGCCTCGACCGTGCGCAGCGTCGAGATGGCGTCGTCGGCCTCGCGGAAGGTCAGCCGCTCGGCCGGCGGCATGCTCCCCTTCCCGCCCAGCCCCACCACGGCCGCCGACAAGGCACTGACGGAATGGGAGATATTGCGCGCGAAGTACCACGCCACGCCGAAGCCGGCGGCCAGCAGCACCAGCAGGACACAGATGATCCACTTGATCGACGCCAGCATCTCGGACAGCACCACGCTTCTGGGCACGCCGATGACGACCGCCCAATTGCTGGTCTCCGAGCGGCTGAACATCGAGTACACGGGTATGCCTTCGAGGGTGACGGCTTCGATCGCGTCCTCCAGCTTCAACGGCAGCTTCGCCAGCAGCATCGGCGCGCCCTTGTGGCCGACGAAGCGGGCCGCTTCGTGCGTGCGCGCGACGACCACGCCCTGCGAATCGAGGATGGCGATCACCCGGTTCGGCGGCAGCCGCTGCTCGCGCAGCACCTTGCCGAGCCTTTCGGGCACGAACGCCGTCGAGATGACGTAGATGACCCGTCCCTCGCGCAGCACCGGCACGTGGATCGCCACCAGCGGGCGTTTGAGCTCCCCGCCGATGAACAGATCGGAGATCACCGGTTTGCCGGTTTCGAACACCTTGAGGATACGCTGGGCGCTGCCGGGATCGGGCAACAGCTGGCCATACGGCCGCACGGTGTTCATCAACTGCACCGAATCGCGGTCGCTCAGGACAAAATTAAAACCGGGGAATTCGGGCCGCAGCACGTTGGACGCCTGCTTGTAGAAAGCGGCGATGTCGCCGCTGTCGAGGCTGGGCGAGTTGGCCAGCGCCAGCGCCACGGTGATACCGGTGTTCAGGTCCCGGTCCACCGCCTGGCTCAATGCGCGCGCCGTGATCAGCGTGTCCTGCTGGATCTGGGTGCGCTCGCGTTCGTAAAAATTATCGGTCAGCAGCGCGAAACCGATGATGGCGGGCAAGGCGCAGGCCCAAACGAGACTATAAATCTGCGATCGAATGGTGGGCAACGTGGCCACATAACTCGGGTTCCCACGGTCCTGCGCCATAAAAGTCCTTCCTGACGGGTGTGGAGCTTACTCAGGAAACAACTTTATCACAACCCCAGCCCGGCTCCCAAGCGCAATACCGCCGCGATGTTGCGTGCCGACACTCTCACGTTGCGGGCCGCGTCGGCCAGCGCCTGCTCGACGGTGCACGGGCGGCTGACGGCGCCGAAGACGGCCGCGATCCCGTGTTCGTGCACCGCCGCCGCCCCC
>DATMSN010001011.1:0-1533 GCA_035565375.1 Duganella sp.
CGCGCCGGCGCCGCCCGCCCCTTTGACGACCAGGTCGCAGGACGGGTCGCTGGTGCGGATGCCGGTGCCGGCCGAGACGGTCGAATTGAGGCTGGCGGTGAAATAATCGGTGCTGAAGTTGACGGCGTCGGCGCGGGTGCCGTGCAGCAGCAGCGCGCCGGCGGCGATCACGAGCGGGGTATGCAGTGGTTTCATGGGATTTTCCTTGTGGTGGCAGGGGGAAGGATCAGCGTTCGCTAATGGCGCGCAGGTTGTCCGACGTGTAGAAGCCGGCCTTGTAGCGCGGCCCGTTCGGTTCCGTGACCCACTGGATATCCTTGCCCGCGCCGGCGGTGCCGCCGTCGAACACGTAGCGGCCTTCGGCCAGGTTGTGCTGGACCATGGCCATCACGTCGCAGCTGCCGGTTTCATACACGGGGATGACGAAGCCTTCGCGCAGCTTGGCCAGCTTGCCCTGGCCGTCGTAGTCGTCGGCCACCAGCAGCGCCCAGCTGTCCTCGTCGAGGTAAAAGGTGCGCTTGGGCGCCGTGTGGCGCATGCCGGCCTTGACGGTCGCCTCGACCACCCATACCCGGTGCAGCTCGTAGCGGCGGTGGCCCGGATCGATGAAGTCGCGCAGCGCGACATCCTCGAACTTGGCGCGGAAGTCGAACGCGCCGAACGCGTTGTACGGCACCAGCATTTCCTTCTTGCCGACCAGCTTGAAGTCGAACCGGTCCAGCGCGCCGTTGAACACCTGCGGCTCGTCGAGCGTGTACTGGTTCTCGAAGCCGACCTGCGGTGAATCGTGCGAGTACGACGGCATGCGCCGCACCCGCCGCTGACCCGGGAAGTAATAGAAGGTCTCGTTCTCGGCCTGGTTCAGGTACTGGGTGATGGCCAGCGCCTGGCCGGCCAGCGCGGTCGGGTTGTTGTAGCCGAAGTAGACGTAGAACTCGACCGGGGACAGCTTCGACAGCATGGTCGAGCCCTTGGCGCCGGTCGGGATGAACAGGCTTTGCTCGGAGCCGGCCTTGATCCACTGGTCCGTGCCCGGACGCGGCGACACGGCCGTGATAATGTTCTTGTAATCGATGCCCACGCCGCGATAGCGCATCTTCGAATTGAGCATGACCTCGATGCCGGTGGTCGGCATCGGGAACGGATAGCCGGGCACCACCGCCTCCTTCAGGCTCCAGCCGTCGGCCGCCAGCTTGGCCAGCTCGACGTTCTTTTTGGTGTTGGCGGCAACGAAGTCCGGCGCGCCACAGTTACGGTGCGTCGGATAGACGTCCATCCGGTAACCCTTGACCTGCTTGAGCGTGGCCAACTGGCCCGCCGACAGCTTGTCGGCGTACTTGTCGGCGCTGGCGGCGTCGACGGAAAACAGCGGCTTTTCGCCCTTGTACTTCCAGAAGTCGGCGCGCGGCTTGCCCCATTCCCAGCCCGCCAGCGGCGGCTCGGTGCCGTGCCAGGCCGGGATGGTGCCGTCCTTGTTGGCGGCGCGCTCGCCGCCGCACGGTGTCAGCGTCTTGTCGAGCAAGGCGGCGTCGG
>DATMSN010001012.1:0-3637 GCA_035565375.1 Duganella sp.
CGGCGTCGCGCCGCCACCGCCGGCCAACGCGCTGCGTCAATGCGTGATCGACGGTAAAATCGTGGTCTCCGATGTCGACTGCAAGGACGGCAAGGTGGTCAAGTCCATCGATACGCGCGGCATCGAGGCGCCGAAAGCGCCCAAGCCGGACCCGGCCGAGTCCGCCCCGCGGTCGGCAACCGATCAAATGATCGAAAAAGCGACCCGATAGGGCGAAAAACCGCGTGGCAGGCTGGCCTCGGCAGGGGCTTTCCGAGTACACTTGCGCTGTTTCCAGAAGGCTCGCGTACCCATGATTAATGTTTTCGTTCTCCAGAATGGCCGGCTCAACCAGGTGCCCATCGACACGCGCGCCGACCTGGAACAGGTCGAGCCGGTCTGGGTCGACCTGACCGACCCGACGGACGACGAACGCGCGTGGGTCAAGGCCATCTACGGCGTGACCTTGCCGGGCGAGGACGAGGTCAAGGACATCGAAGCGTCGGCCCGTTATTACGAGGCGGAAAACGGCGACTTGCACCTGCGCACCGACTTCCTGCTGGAAGAGGAAGACGGCCCGTCGCGCATCGTCACGGTCGCGTTCATCCTGGCGCGCAAAATGCTGTTCTCGGTCCACACCGACGACCTGCCGGTGTTCCGGCTGGTGCGCATGCGCGCGCGCTCGCGCCCGGGGTCGATCGCCGACTATATGGATGTGCTGCTGGATCTGTACGCCACCGACGCCGAATATTCGGCCGACGCGCTCGAGGGCATTTATCAGAACCTGGAAGAGGTCAGCGGCCGCGTGCTGCAGGAACAATTCACCGACCAGGACGCGGCCGCCGCGCTGAACTCGATCGCCCACGAGGAAGACTTGAACGGCCGCATCCGCCGCAACATGATGGATACGCGGCGCGCGGTCAGCTTCCTGATGCGCGGACGCTTGCTCAACGCCGAGCAGTTCGAAGAGGCGCGCCAGATTCTGCGCGACATCGAATCGCTGGACGGCCACACGTCCTTCCTGTTCGATAAGATCAACTTCCTGATGGACGCCACGGTCGGCTTCATCAACATCAACCAGAACAAGATCATCAAGATATTCTCGGTGGCCAGCGTGGCGTTCCTGCCGCCGACGTTGATCGCGTCGATCTACGGCATGAACTTCAAGTGGCTGCCCGAGCTGGAGTGGTCGTTCGGCTATCCGTTCGCCATCGTGCTGATGGTCACCAGCGCCATCGCGCCGTTCTGGTATTTCCGCCGGCGCGGCTGGCTGAAATAAGCTCCTACGGTCCACCCCGTGTAGCAATGGTGGACCTGACCCCGGATTGATTAACTGCGCGCCAGGCGCAGGCTTGGACGTGCGACGGCCTTGCTCGGCCTGGCCGTCGTCCGTGCCGCCGCTACCCGGCCGTGATCGCCGTCCAGCTTGAACTGGCCCACCAGGCCGGCCAGGCCCGCGGCCTGTCCCTGCAGCTCCTGCGCGGCGGCCGAGGCTTCCTCCACCAGCGCCATGTTTTGCTGCGTCATGCCGTCCATCTCGCCGAGCGCGCCGCTCACCTCGCCGATGCCCTGGCTTTGCTCGGCGCTGGCGACACTGATCTCGCCCATGATCTCGGTTACCCGCTTGACGCTGTCGACCACCGCGTGCATCGTCGTGCCGGCCTTCTGCACCAGCTCCGAACCGGTGCCGACCTTGGTGACGGAGTCGTCGATCAACGCCTTGATTTCCTTGGCGGCGGCCGCCGAGCGCTGCGCCAGGTTGCGCACCTCGGTGGCGACGACGGCGAAGCCGCGCCCTTGCTCACCGGCGCGGGCCGCTTCGACCGCGGCGTTCAGCGCCAGGATGTTGGTCTGGAACGCGATGCCGTCGATGACGGAAATGATGTCGACGATCTTCTTCGACGATTCGTTGATCGAGGCCATGGTGTCGGTCACTTGCTGCATGACCTCGCCGCCTTGCTCCGATACCGCCGAGGCCGACTGGGCCAGGGTGTTGGCTTGCTGCGCGTTGCTGGCGTTCTGTTTCACCGTCGAGGTCAGCTCTTCCATCGCGGTGGCGACTTTTTCCAGCGACGACGCTTGCGTCGCGGTGCGCGACGACAGGTCCTCGTTGCCGTTGGCGATCTCGGACGAGGCGCTGGCGATCGCGTCCGTGCCCTGGCGCACTTGGCCGACGATCGACGCCAGGCTGTCGCGCATGGTCTTGATGGCGAACAGCAGGCTGGCCTGGTCGCCGGCCTTGACGTCGACGTCGATCGCCAGGTCGCCCTGGGCGATCTTGTTGGCGATGTCGGCCGCGTAGGCCGGTTCGCCGCCGAGCTGTTTGAGCAGCGCGCGCTTGATCAGGGTGGCGATCAGCAGGCTCAGCGCGAAGGCGGCGATGGTCAGCGTGATGGTCCAGCTGCGCGCGGTGGCCGCGCTGCTTTCGGACAGCTCGCTGGCGGCGTCCGCTTCCTTCTGCGCCTGGGTCAGCAGCACGGCGATGTCGGCCACGATCTGGCGGCGCAGCGGGCTGCATTCCTTGACCAGGAAGGTGCCGAATTCCTCCATCTGTTTCGCCTCGCGCATTTTGCGCGGCCGTTTGAGCTCGCCGGCCATCGCCAGCAGGCCGGCCTTGACCTTGTTGAACTGGGCGTCGCCGGCGAAGGCCGGGCTCATTTTGTCCACGGCGGCCAGGTAGATGGCCTTTTGCTCGTCGACGATCGCCAGTTCCTTGGCCGCCTCGGCGTCGTCGCTGAAGACGTAGGCGTTGCGCGCGGCCAGGCCGGTCTGCGCCAGCGCCTCGCGCGCCACGTAGAGCGGCGCCAGACGATCGTCGTTGATGCGGTTTTGTTCCCGGAAGGCGCTGCCGATGGACGACACGCCGAGGATGGAGACGGTGGCCAGGATCAGCATGAAGATGGTCAGCATGCCGAAGCCCAGGGTCAGCTGGGTACCGATTTTAAGTTTTTTAAATGCGTTCATGATATTTTCCCTGAAACGTTGAGTTTCCACAGAATCCTGCGCTCGGGCTGATTAAGGGAAACGGAACCGCTAGGCGGCGACAGTGGTTGTTTGGCCGTCGCGAGAGCTGGGGGAGGCCGGAAGGAACTGCTGATACTGCACTTGCTTGAAACGATGGGACGCGCCGGCGGAGGTTGGAGGCGGCGCGCCCGGACGCGCTGCCTAACCCGGGGCGCGCCGCTGAATTTCTTCCGACGCCAGCGCCGCCAGTTCGCGCAGGGCGCGCACTTCGCGGTCCCTCAGTTTGCGTGGCTCGCGGTCCAGGATGCACAACGTGCCCAACGGATGGTTGTGGCGGTCGAGCAGCGGGAACGCGGCGTAAAAACGGATGTGCGGCTCGCCGGTGACCAGCGGATTGTCCCGGAAGCGCGGATCGCGCGCCGCGTCCTCGACCATGAACAGGCCGTTTTGCAGGATCGCGTGGCTGCAGAACGCCCAGTCGCGCGGCGTTTCGTTCGCTTCCACGCCGATGCGCGACTTGAACCATTGGCGGCGCGCGGTCAGCAAACTGATCAACGCCATCGGCGAATCGGTGACCTGGCTCGCCAGCCACGTCAGGCGGTCGAAGACCGACTCCGGCGGCGTGTCGACGAGGCGCGCGGCGTCGAGCGCCAGCAGGCGCTCGGCCTCGTCGTGCGGTACCGGATACAGCGGC
>DATMSN010001013.1:0-1726 GCA_035565375.1 Duganella sp.
GGCCGACATCCTGATGAGCAACGGCCGCACCGACGAGGCGGAAAAGCGCCTGGCGGCCGCGCGCGTGCTGCTGTACTCGGCGCGCCACCCGGAACACCACGTGGCCGGCGGCAGCTTCCTGCCCAAGCCGTGGACCTCGCCGCGCCAGCTGTGGCGCACCGTGTCGGACCTGCTGGCGATCGGCCCGGCGATGCCGGTCGAGCCGCAATAGCCGGCGATATCCCTGTTTGGCCTGTGGCTTGTTATCATGACGGATCACCGGAACGGTTCGCCGTTCCGGTCCCCCGTACAACAGCCAGAGGACGAACAATGAAAACCAAAGCCGCCATTGCATGGCAAGCGGGCCAGCCGCTGACGATCGAGGAAGTGGAGCTGGGTGGACCGCGCGAGGGCGAAGTGCTGGTCGAGATCAAGGCCACCGGCATTTGCCACACCGATTACTACACCTTGTCCGGCGCCGATCCGGAGGGCATCTTCCCGGCCATCCTCGGCCACGAGGGCGCCGGCATCGTTGTCGACGTTGGCCCCGGCGTCAAATCGCTGAAGAAGGACGACCACGTCATTCCGCTGTACACGCCGGAATGTCGCCAGTGCAAATTCTGCCTGTCGCAAAAGACCAACCTGTGCCAGTCGATCCGCTCGACCCAGGGGCGCGGCCTGATGCCGGACGCCACCAGCCGCTTCTCCATCGACGGCAAGCCGATCTATCACTACATGGGCACGTCGACCTTCTCCAACTACATCGTGGTGCCGGAGATCGCGCTGGCCAAGATCCGCGAGGACGCCCCGTTCGACAAGGTGTGCTACATCGGTTGCGGCGTGACCACCGGCGTGGGCGCCGTGCTGTTCACCGCCAAGGTGGAGGCGGGCGCCAATGTTGTCGTGTTCGGCCTGGGCGGCATCGGCCTGAACGTGATCCAGGCGGCGAAGATGGTCGGCGCCGACAAGATCATCGGCGTCGACATCAATCCGGCCCGCCAGGAGATGGCGCGCAAGTTCGGCATGACCCATTTCATCAACCCGACCGAGGTGGAAAACGTCGTTGACACCATCGTCCAGCTGACCGACGGCGGCGCCGATTACAGCTTCGAGTGCATCGGCAACACCACCACGATGCGCCAGTCGCTCGAGTGCTGCCACAAGGGCTGGGGCCAGTCGATCATCATCGGCGTGGCGGCGGCCGGGCAGGAGATCTCCACCCGCCCGTTCCAGCTGGTGACGGGCCGGGTGTGGAAGGGCTCGGCCTTCGGCGGCGCGCGCGGGCGTACCGACGTGCCGAAGATCGTCGACTGGTACATGGAAGGCAAGCTCAATATCGACGACCTGATCACCCACCGGCTGCCGCTCGAGCGCATCAACGAGGGCTTCGACCTGATGAAGAGTGGCGAATCGATCCGCTCGGTAGTGATCTACTAGCGCTTCGGGCCGCCCGGCATGGATGTAGAAAAAAAGTTCTAGACATGGCGTTCTAGATAATTTATTCTACATCCATCGACTGGGAGTGCGGCATGAACAAGTTTGGCGTACGTACAAATTCACGACGGGCGGACGGCCATGGTTAGCGCCTGGTCCGCCCTGGTGCCGGCCATCGGCTGGGCGCTGCTGCATTTCATCTGGCAAGGGCTGCTGATCGGCTGGGGCGTGTCGCTGGCGCTGCTGTTGCTGCGCAAGGCGCGCCCGCAGACCCGCTACGCGGTCGCCTGCGCCGGCTTGCTGCTGTGCGCGG
>DATMSN010001014.1:0-1510 GCA_035565375.1 Duganella sp.
GGCAAGCGTCACGCGCTGGGGCGCGGCTTTTTCGAGCCGACGGTGCTCGGCGACGTCACCGCCGCGATGCTGGTGGCGCGCGAGGAGACGTTCGGGCCGCTGGCGCCGGTGTTCCGCTTCGACACCGACGAGGAGGTGCTGGCCCAGGCCAACGACACCGAATTCGGCCTGGCCGGCTATTTCTACACGCGCGACCTGGCGCGCGCGTGGCGCATCGCCGAGGGCCTCGAATGCGGCATGGTGGGCTTGAACACGGGCCTGATCTCCAGCGCGGTGGCGCCGTTCGGCGGCGTCAAGCAGTCCGGGCTGGGGCGCGAGGGGTCGCGCCACGGGATGGACGATTACCTGGTGATGAAGTATGTGTGCATGGGCGGGATCGGGGTGTAAGGCCCGGGTTCAGCCATTTTAGTGAAAGTGCTATGCTGACCACCGTAGACCGGTTCAAGGACGTCAACCTGCACGCCGCGTCGGTCGGCGAATGGCGCCAGACGTACAACCAGATCACGCCCGGCGCGCTGCAAAGTTCGTTGATCCAGATCGCCACCCCGCACGTGCACGTGTTCCGCGAGTACCTCAACCAGCGCGTGGTGCAGCAGGGCGTGGCGCCGCGGCGCAAGCTGTGTTTCGCGCTGCCGTCCGGCGCCCACGGCGCCGGGCGCATGCAGGGCAGGGTGGCGCCGGACCACAGCCTGTTCGTGCTGCAGGGCGGCGAGGAATTCGTGTTCCACATGCCGATGAACACCGACCTGCTGTCGATCACTTTCGATTACGAGGAATTCGAGGGCGTGCTGGCCGGCTCGTTGCGGCCCGGCGTGCTCGAGGCGCTGCTCAAGCAGCCGGTGATCCAGGTGTCGTCCGAGCGGCTGGCGGCGATCCGCCATCGGCTGCTGTGCCTGTTCAGCCACGCGGTGGCCAATCCGCACCTGATCGCCACGCCGGCGGCCCACAAAATGCTGGACCACTCGATGGTCGGCGCGCTGCTCGAATTGATCAGCGATCCGGAGTGCGAGAAGACGCCCAGGCTGTCCAGTTCCACGCAGAGCTTCATCGTCGATAAATGCCATCAGATCGCCATGTCCAGCGGGGACATGCCGGTGACCATCCTCGATCTGAGCGCGCGGCTGCGCACCAGCCAGCGCACCATACAGAAAAGTTTTCATGCGGTGACGCAAACCACGCCGGTCGACTACCTGCGCTCGATCCGGCTCAACGCCGTGCGGCGCCAGTTGTTGTCGACCAGCGCGCCGGAATTGAGCGTGGGGCAGGCGGCGGCCAACTGGGGGTTTTTCCACCTGAGCCATTTCGCCACGGCGTACAAGTGCCTGTTCGGGGAGCTGCCGTCGCACACGCACCGCGCGGTGGCGCGGATCAAGACGGCGTGGAATTGAACCGATGTGACGACGGCGAAAATTCGCGGAAAGATCAATTTAATGGTTATGGGCGGGGGCACCGCCGGTTGGGAAGGTGATGCTGAAGACGGCGCCGCCGCGCTCGCCGCGGCGATAGCCGG
>DATMSN010001015.1:0-2408 GCA_035565375.1 Duganella sp.
CCTCGCATCCGCTGGCCCTGTCCGGCGGCGAGCAGCAGCGCGTGTCGATCGCGCGCGCCATCGTCAACCGGCCGCAGGTGATCCTGGCCGACGAGCCGACCGCCAACCTCGACCGCGCCAGCGCCAACAAGGTGCTCGACGCGCTCAAGGCCTTCCATTCGGTCGGCGTCACCTGCGTCATTTCCAGCCACGACGAGCAAATGCTCGACGCGGCCGCGCGCGTCATCCATCTCAACCAGGGTCG
Source organism: Duganella sp. (assembly GCA_035565375.1). Classification (GTDB taxonomy): domain Bacteria; phylum Pseudomonadota; class Gammaproteobacteria; order Burkholderiales; family Burkholderiaceae_D; genus Rugamonas. Next base: position 245 of record DATMSN010001015.1, read on the forward strand.
GCTGGAGGTGGCGGCATGACGCACTGGTTCCGCCAACACCGTTACGCGCTGGCCGCCGCGCTGGGCCATCTGCGCCGCTCGCCGGGCAGTTTCCTGTTCAACATCATCGTCGTGGCGATCGCGCTGGCGCTGCCGTTCACCGGCGTCACGCTGCTCGACAACGTGCGGCCCATGTCCGAGCAACTGTCGGTCGATCCGGAAATCAGCGTGTTCCTCAAGCAGGACACGCCGCGCGAACAGGCCGAGGGGCTGGCCGTGCAATTGCGCCAGACCTTGCCGGACAAACAGGCCAAGATCATTTTCACGTCGCGCGAAAAAGCGCTCGACAGCATGAAGGAAAAAAGCGGCCTGGCCGACGTGCTGACCACGCTGGGCGAAAATCCCTTGCCCGACAGCTATGTGCTCAGGCTCGACGCCTTCCGCCTGGCGCAGTCCGGCGGCGATGTCGACCAGTTGGCCGAACAGATCCGCGCCCTGCCCGGCGTCGACACGGTGCAGGTCGATTCGGCCTGGGTCAAGCGGCTGGCCGCGCTGCTCAACATCCTGCACCTGGGGCTGCTGTTGCTGGCGGTCACCCTCGGCACCGTGGTGGTGGCCGTCATCTTCAACACCATCCGCCTGCAGGTGATGACGCAGCGCGAGGAAATCCTCGTGTCCAAGCTGATCGGCGCGACCGACAGCTTCATCCACCGGCCCTTCTATTACACGGGCGCCCTGCTGGGCCTGTGCGCCGGCGGGCTGGCGCTGGGCGTGGTGTCGTTGACGCTGCGTCCGCTGAACACCGCGATCGCCGAATTCGCCCGCTTGTACGCGTCCGAATTCCAGCTCACGCCGCTGCAGCCGCTGGCCATGGGCGGGCTGCTGGCGCTGTCGGCCGGCCTCGGCCTGATCGCCGCCGTGCTGTCGGTGCAACGCCACTTGTCCCGGCTGAATTAAATCCTTCCGCCTTTCCGTGCGCTCGCGCACGGAAACGGCCGCCGCACCCGCCTACGATGTACCCCATCCCGTTTTCCCATTAAGTCAGGCCTAAGCTCCATCGTGCATGCTTAATTTATCAAAAGCCATTATTCGTACGAAGCCGATAGTATTTTTACTATCAAGCCCATAAAAATAAGGTGATTGGCACTCAACGTGGGAGAGTGCTAATATATGAAAACTGCAGAGTTAATAACACTCTGAAGAAATGGCAATAAAGCAATATTTTCTGTCCCGTGGCCCGTCAAGGCACATTGAGACTTAGCAATCTTCGAGCGAAGGAATGAAAATGACTATGATGTCCGCACCAGCCGCGTTGGTCCCCACCAACAAGGGCGCATTAGGACTCGGGTTCACTGGCAACCTGGGGAACCTGGACGCCTATATTTCCGCCGTCAATCGCCTGCCGATGCTGACGCACGACGATGAAGTCTCGCTGGCCAAGCGCCTCAAGGAAAACAACGACCTGGGCGCGGCGCAGGAGCTGGTGTTGTCGCACCTGCGCCTGGTGGTGTCGATCGCGCGCGGCTATCTGGGCTACGGCCTGCCGCACGCCGACCTGATCCAGGAAGGCAACATCGGCCTGATGAAGGCCGTCAAGCGCTTCGACCCGGACCAGGGGGTGCGTCTGGTGTCGTACGCGATGCACTGGATCAAAGCCGAGATGCACGAGTACATCCTGAAAAACTGGCGTTTGGTCAAGGTGGCGACGACGAAGGCGCAGCGCAAGCTGTTCTTCAACCTGCGCAGCCACAAGACCGGCCTGGACGCGATGACCCCGGCGCAGATCGACAACCTGGCCAAGATCCTCGACGTCAAACGCGAGGAAGTGATCGAGATGGAAACCCGTCTGAGCGGCCGCGACATCGCGCTGGAATCGCCGAACGACGACGAGGACGACAAGTTCGCGCCGATCGCCTATCTGTCGTCCGAGCAGAGCGAGCCGACCCGCGTGCTGGAAGCCGAGCAGGTCACGCGCCTGCAATCGGAAGGCCTGGAGCAGGCGCTGGGCAAGCTGGACCCGCGTTCGCGCCGCATCGTCGAAGCGCGCTGGCTGGCCAACGACGACGGCTCCGGCGCCACCCTGCACACGCTGGCGGACGAGTTCGGCGTATCGGCCGAGCGCATCCGCCAGATCGAATCGGCCGCGCTGAAGAAAATGAAAGGCTCGCTGGCCGCCTACGTCTAA
>DATMSN010001016.1:0-2568 GCA_035565375.1 Duganella sp.
CTCGTGCCCGGCCAGCAGCGCGATGGCGAAGCGCGCCGCCTCGTCCAGCACCACGACCGCCGGGTCGGTATGCTTGTCGGCGGGCAGACCGTCGAGAAAGCGCACCGCGATGCCGCTGGCCGCCACCATGATCCATTGGGCATGCTGGCGATAGGCGGCGGCGAATTGCGCCTTCTGGCTGGTGTCCGGCCGCAGCCAGGGCCGGTATACCTCGCCGCCCAGGCTTCTTTGCAGGGCCGCGGCCAAGGCCTCGCCCTCGGCGCGCACCAGCCAGATGCCCAACGCCGTCACGCCGCGTCCTTCTTCTTCACCACCCGGAACAAATGGGTGAAGTCCTTCGAATACAGGCTGGATTCGGCGGCGATGTTCTTATCCAGCGCCGCGCCGATCAGCATCATCGTGGTCAGGTTCCATGCGCCGCGCTTGGTATCCCGCAGCACCGTTCCCAAGGTGCCCTGATAGATCTTCTGCTGCGGCCAGCTGGCGCGATAGACCAGGCTGACCGGCGTATCGAGCGGATAGTGCAGCGACAGATCGGCCACGATTTTCTTCAGGTGCGGTCCGGAGAGGAAGATGCACATGGTGGCGCGGTGTTCGGCCAGCCGCGCGATCGATTCCAGTTCCGGCACCGCCGACGCGCGGCCGGAGACGCGCGTCAATATAACGCTCTGCGACACCTCCGGCTTGGTCAGTTCCGACTGGATCGCCGCCGCCGCCGCCGTGAACGACGACACGCCGGGGACGATCTCATATTCGATACCAAGGGCGTCCAGGCGGCGCATCTGCTCCGCCGTGGCGCCGTAGATCGCCGGATCGCCCGAATGCAGCCGCACCACGTCGGTGCCGGCCGCCTGCGCCCGCACGTAGCAGGCCTGCTGCTGTTCCAGATCCAGTTCGGCGGTGTCGATCAATTCCGTGCCCGGCGCGCAGTGGTTCAGCATCTCGGTCGGCACCAGCGAACCCGCGTACAGCACCATGCTGACGCTGCCCAGCAGCCGCGCGCCGCGCAGGGTGATCAGATCGGCCGCACCGGGTCCGGCGCCCACAAAATAGACTTTCATGTCAACGTTCCTTTCGTGGCGAGCGGCGCACCAGCAAGGTGGCCAGATAACCCATCGCCTCGTCGGCCACCAGGTCGCCGACGCCGGAGGCCAGCAGCTCCCCCGGCAATCCGATCCGGCGCGCGAACGCGCAATGCTCGGCGATGCCCATCTCGCGCAGCAGATCGAGCACCCAGCCCAACCGCGCGCCCACCTTCATCAGCACGACGATGTCGTGGCTCTCGATGTCGCGCCGCAGTTCCTCCGGCGTCTCGGGGCACGGCAGTATCAGCACGCGCTCCTTGCCTTCGCCCAGCGGCCATGCCAGCGCCGATGCCGCCGCCGCGTAGCTGGTCACGCCGGGGAAGGTGCGGTGCGGCAGGTCCGGAATGCGCTCGCGCAGCGCCGCCAGCACGTAGCCGTAAGTCGAATAGGTCAGCGTGTCGCCGATGGTCAGGTAGGCGACGTTGCGGCCGGTCCGCAATTCGGCGGCGATCATGTCCGCCAGCTGCGCGTAATGCTCGCTCAGCACCGAACGGTCCGGGTCCATGTTGAATTCGATCTCGCGCAGCTTGCCGGCATCGGGCTCGAACCCGGTGCCCGCCAGGCATTGCAGCGCCACCGAATCGGCGGCGCCGCGCGCACGCGGCGCATACACCAGATCCGCCTGGCGCAACGCCTCCAGCGCCGCCAGCGGCAAGTAACCCGCCGGGCCGGGGCCGACGCCGATGCCCCACAAGGTGCCGACGCCGCTCATGCCCGTTCCCCTAGCAGATTGCCGGCCAGGTCGAACAGACGCACCTCCAGCCGCTTCACGGACGGCACGCGCGCGTGCGCCAGTTCGCCGATGCGGCGCTCAATCTCGCGCCAAAATGCCGGCGCGCCGGGTTCCCGCTTTAATCTTTCCATTGCCGCTTCCACTGTGTTTGCTGTTTCAATATCGTTCACTACTTCCGGGGCGTAGCCCCATTGCGCGGCCACCCGCGCCACGCCGCCCATGGCCATATTGCTCTTGCTCGAATGGGTATCCCAGGCGCCGTCCAGCACCTTGGCCAGCTTGCCGGGATGGCCGGCCAGCCACAACACATCCAGCGTGCGCCCATCCTCGGCCAGCACCGATTGCGTGAAATCGAGCGCATCGCCTAGAAAATTCGCGATCTGCACCGTGCGCTGCTCCGGCAATCCCAGCTTGTCGCGCGCATATTCCCGGCCTATCTTGCCCGGCAGGTAAGCCACGCATTGCTGGCCGCCCGCCAGCGCCACCCGCACATACACCTCGATCGAAGCGATCCAGGTCGACAGCGACATCGGCTCCACGATCCCGGACGTGCCCAGGATCGAGATGCCGCCGACGATGCCCAGCCTCGGATTGAAGGTCTTTTTGGCGATGATCTCGCCCTCCTCGCAGCCTATCGTCAGGTCGAAGCCGGCATCGGCCGGTTCGGCCATCGCGTCGGCCAGCACTTCCGCCACCGCCTGCCGCATCATCGCCCGCGGCACCGGGTTGATGGCCGGCTCGCCGACCGCC
>DATMSN010001017.1:0-3340 GCA_035565375.1 Duganella sp.
GGTTTGCCGCTGCACCAGGCGGCCGCGCGCGGCAACGCCATCGGCGCGCGCGTGGTGCAATTTCGCGGCGACTGCGAGGGCCTGCCGACGCGCGCCCAATTAGAGCACGCATGACAGGCGGGCCCGACAAGTCCCGCCATAAAAAATAAGGGAGACAAAGGCATGACAACTATCAAAGGTTTGCGCTGGCTGGTCATCACGCTGGTGGCCATCGCCACCATCATCAACTACATCGACCGCTCGGCGCTGGCGGTGATGTGGCCCGGCATCGCGTCCGAACTGGGCATGGACAAACGCGACTACGCCAACATCATCACCGTGTTCTTGATCGGCTACGCGGTCGGCCAATCGCTGTTCGGCAAGCTGTTCGACGCGCTCGGCACCCGGATCGGCTTCCTGCTGTCGATCGTGGTCTGGTCCGGCGCCATCGCGCTGCACTTCGTGGCGCGTTCGGCGATGTCGTTCGGCTTGTTCCGCGTGCTGCTGGGCGTGGGCGAGGCCGGCAACTGGCCCGGCGCCACCAAGGCCATCGCCGAATGGTTCCCGGTGCGCGAGCGGGCGCTGGGGCAGGGCATCTTCGGCGCCGGCGCGTCGCTGGGTTCGGTGATAGCGCCGCCGCTGGTGGCCTTCCTGTACGCCTACGTGGGCTGGAAAACCACCTTCCTGCTGATCGGCTCGTTGGGCTTCCTGTGGATCGTGCCGTGGCTGATCGTCTACAAATCCGGCCCGGGCTCGCATCCGTGGATCGGCGCCGAGGAACGCGACTACATCCTCACCGGCCAGCGCCCCGCCGCGGCCGCCGCCCAGGACGACTACGTGCCGACCTTGCGCCAGCTGTTGCGCCACCGCCAGAGCTGGAGCGTGATCGCCGCGCGCTTCTTCATCGACCCGGTGTGGTGGTTGTTCGTCAGCTGGCTGCCGCTGTACCTGAACGAGCGCTTCCACTTCGACGTCAAGGAAATCGGCATGTTCGCCTGGGTGCCGTACGTGGGCGCGGCGGTCGGCGCCTTGTCCGGCGGCTGGTTCTGCGGCAACCTGCTGGCGCGCGGCTGGACGGTCAACCGCGCGCGCAAGTTCGTCATCGGCCTGGGCCTGGTGATCATGGCGCCGGCGTTGCTGCTGAGCGCGGCGGCCGAAACCCCGCTGCTGGCGGTGCTGTCGATCGGCGTGATCCTGTTCGGCTTCCAGGCCGCCATCACCAACATCCAGACCTTGCCGAGCGATTTCTTCTCGGGCAAGACGGTCGGCTCCCTGGCCGGCCTGAGCGGCACCTCGGCGGTGCTGGGCGTGATCATCTGCATGCAGCTGGTGCCGGTGTTGACGACCGGCGGCAATTACACGCCGTTCTTCATCCTCGGCGCGCTGTTGCTGCCCTTGGTTTTCGTATCGATCTGGCTGGGCGGCCCGGTGGTCCGCGTGCAGCCGAAACACTAACCCGGAGACCCATTCATGAAAAATTCGATTTGCATCAGATTGCTGTTGGCCGTGCTGCTGACCGTCGGCCAGGTCGGCGCGCACGCCGCCGGCGCCAAGGCCGGTGCCTCGGAAGCGGTGGAGAAACAGGACAACGGCGTGTTCCTCAAGAAGCACGAGGCCATCCTCGCGCGCGGCAAGAGCGGACCGGTCGGCCTGCTGTTCCTGGGCGATTCCATCACCGAGCGCTGGCGCATCGCGCCGCACATATGGGACAAATATTACGGCGCGTACCAGCCGGCCAACTTCGGCATCGGCGGCGACCGCACCCAGCACGTCATCTGGCGCATCGAGCACGGCGAGCTCGATGGGCTGTCGCCCAAGGTCACGGTGCTGATGTTGGGCACCAATAACAGCCTCGATTACACGGCCGAGGAGATCGCCGCCGCCGACCGCAAGATCGTCGGCATGATACGCGCCAGGCTGCCGGAGACGAAGATCCTATTGCTGGGCATCTTCCCGCGCGGCCCGCGCGAGCGCGACGGCTCGCCGGTGACCGAAGCGAGCGTCGCCGAGGCGGCCAAGCGGATGCAAACCATCGACGCGGTCAACCGCGATCTGGCCGGGCTGGACGATGGCAAGACGATCCGCTTCCTCAACATTAACTCGGTGTTCCTGGACCGGGACGGCCGCATTCCGCCGGCCATCATGCCCGATCAGCTGCATCCCGGGGCCGCCGGCTACCAATTGTGGGCCGACGCCATGCAACCCGTGCTGGAAGGGATGCTGAAATGAGCGCCGCCATCCGATTTGCCGGCCTGGCCTTGCTCGCCGCCGTGCTGTCGCCGGCCGGCGCGCAAGGGTTCACGCCCGCAGCCACGCTGCAACGCCTGTTCGCGCTCGAGGGGAACACGCCTTATCCGTCGCCTTACGCCGGCACGCTCAATTTCAGCGCGCTCGAGTCGAAATACGCCTCCCCCAATGGCCACGGCTATCGCAACGAATTGAAGATCGTCGATAGCGCGCGCCTGAGCGCCGCCGACACGCGCGAACACTTCGCGGCGCGCGTCACGGCCACATTGCCGAACGTCGCCAAGACCATCGTCGCCCAGTACCACGTCGAGGGACTCGACACGATACTCAAGGTGTACGTGCAGGACACCGCGGACCGCCAGGGACTGGACGGCAAGACCGGCAACGGCGTGTTCGATATCCTGGTGCGCATCCTGGGCGCCGACGGCAAGGAGGCGACGACCGCGCTGGGCACGGTACGCTCGGGCGAGAGCTTCGATCTCGATATCGTCTTCAACGCCGGCGAGGCGCAGGTCACCGCGCGCACCGCCACCGGCGGCACGCTGAAGACGCCGCTCACGCGCATCAGGCCCGATACGCGCAAGATCTACTTCAAGTTCGGCGACTATCTGCAGGCGCGCGACCCGGTCACCGGCGAACACACCTCCAGCCCGGAAAAATGGGACCAATACTATCGCCAGAACCATATCGACAGCAGCCATATCCGCTTCAGCAATACCATCTTCGAACGCGACGGAGTCCAGCCATGAGCACCACGGTCACGCCCCAAACGCTGGCGACATTGAAAACCATCGCCACCTCCACCATCACCACGCTGCTGTACAAGCGCGGGTTCCGCAACGTGTTCATCCAGGGCGCGCGGCCGTTGAAACCGGGCCAGCGCCTCGCCGGGCCGGCGTTCACCTTGCGCTACATCCCGGCGCGCGAAGACCTCGACGGGCTCGATGCCTTCCTCGATCCGCGCCATCCGCAGCGGGTGGCGGTGGAGGAGATCCCGGCCGGTTCGGTGCTGGTGATGGATTGCCGTGGGGACGTCACTGTCGCGGCGGCCGGCAGCATCCTTGCCACCCGCATGCAGGTGCGCGGCGTGGCCGGCATCGTCGCCGACGGCGGG
>DATMSN010001018.1:0-2268 GCA_035565375.1 Duganella sp.
GCCAAGGCGCGCCGGCTCGAGCCGAAGGGGCCGCGCCGGCACGCCGGCGTCGACTACGCGGTCGTGCGCGTCGAGCTCGACTCCGGCATCGCCTTCGACTACTGGATCAACGACGCCACACGCCGCGTCGAGCGCCGCCAGGAGGTGGTCGACGGCAAAACCTTCACCACCGACTACCGCGATTTCCGCCGCGTCGGCGCCGTCACGCTGCCGTTCGAGGAAAGCGTGCGCGACGCGAACGACGGCGCCGACGAGGAAACGCTGCGCGTCTCCACCATCGTGCTCAACCGCCCCGCCGCGCGGATGGACTTCTCGTTGCCGCAACCGGCCGTCATGCAGGGCTTTTCCGCCCAGCGGCCGGCGGTGACGGTGCCGTTCGAGCCGTGCGAGGCGCACATCTGCGTGATGCTGACGTTGAACGGCCAAGGCCCGTTCAAATTCATCCTCGACACCGGCGCCCGCAACGTCATCAGCGACAAGCTGTACCGGCGCCTGCGCTTGCCGGCGCAGGGCGTGGCCGTGCTGTCGGGCCTCGGCCAGCAGACCGAGCGCGGCGTGCTGACCACGGTGCAACAGGTCGGCATGGCCGGCCTGACCCTGGAGCGCCAGGCCTTCTTCACCAGCCCCACGCTCGACCACCTGCCGATCGACGGCACCATCGGCTACGAGTGGCTGTGGCTGACGCCGACGCTGATCGACTACGCCGCCCGCCGGCTGACCTTCCACGACCCGGACCGCTTCGTCTATCGCGGCGCGGCCGCCGCCACGCCGCTGTCGTTCCACGACAAGACGCCGCAGATCGACGCCGTGCTCGACGGCCTGCGCGGCAAGTTCACCATCGACACCGGCAGCGACTTCTCGCTGACGATGAGCAAACCGTTTGTCGACCGCTACGGCCTGGTGGAGAAATACCGCGCCGGCGAGCAGGTGCAGACCGCGCAAGTGATCGGCGGCACCACCGAGGTGCTCAAAACGCGCGGCAAGCTGTTCGAGATGGGCGGCGTGCACATCGCCGATCCGACCCTGGAACTGGCCACGCAGGGCGCCGCCGCCCTGGACAGCCCCACGCTGGCCGGCAACATCAGCAACGGCATCCTGCGGCGGCTGAGCATCCTGTTCGACTACCAGGGCGGCAAGGTCTACATCGAGCCCGGCAAGGTGACGTCGGCCGAGTAGCACGCCGCCCGTCGCCGCCGGTGCGCGGGCATGCGCGCGCCACTCCTTGGGGGAACGAGTCTTTTTCGCCCGTCTCTTTCGGTCTCTTTTTATCTTTTTAGGGCTTGCAGCTTGCCAGCAAGCACAAGAGACCGAAACAGACCATTGACGACCGTTTCCTCATTCGGAAACAGCCCGAATAAAAACATGCGCTTAATGAACGACATTGATTGAAGGCGGGGCGGCCGCGCGGCCGGAACCGGGCATAATGGGCCGATACCCGCCGCCCGGGCAATAATTTGTGTCGTTCACACAATATCCGCGGCGCCCGACCGTCATCACCTACATGCCGCCGCCCACCACGACCACCACCGACCACGACCAGGCCATCACCGCGACCGTGCTGCGCGAGCGTTCGCGGCTGGGCAACTTCATCCGCCGCCGCGTGGCGGACCAGACCGACGCCGAGGACATCCTGCAGGACGTCTTCCACGAATTCGTCGAGGCCAGCCTGCTGCCCGAGCCGATCGAGCAGGTCAGCGCCTGGCTGTTCCGCGTGGCGCGCAACCGCATCATCGACCGCTTCCGCAAGAAAAAAGAAGTGCCGCTCGACGACATGGCCGGCGAGGACGGCGACGACTGCCGCCTCGACCTGCTGCTGCCCTCCGCCGACGCCGGCCCCGAGCAAGCCTACCACCGCGGCATGCAGCTCGCGCGGCTGCAGGCGGCGCTGGAGGAACTGCCGCCCAACCAGCGCGACGTGTTCATCGCGCACGAGCTCGACGGCATGAGCTTCAAGGACATGGCGCTGCAAAGCGGCGTCTCCGTCAACACCCTGCTGGGCCGCAAACGCTACGCCGTGCTGCATCTGCGCGCGCGCCTGCAAGACCTGTATCACGAATGAAAGGAGAGTTAAAATGAAATACAAACTGCTGCTCATCCCCAAGCTGCTGGTGGCCATGGCGCTGCTGGCCTGGATCGTCATGCTGCTGTGGAACTGGATCATGCCCCACCTGTTCGCCGGCAGCGCGCAGCTCGACTATTGGCGGGCGCTCGGCCTGCTGGTGCTGTGCCGCATCCTGTTCGGCGGCCTCGGCGGGCGCCACCGGGAGA
>DATMSN010001019.1:0-3184 GCA_035565375.1 Duganella sp.
GCCGCGTGCAACGCCAGGCCATGGCGCGCCAGCCGCAGCGCGGCCTCCTCTGGATTGAAGGTCGGCGCCAGCAGCACGATGCGGGCGATCGACTCCGGCATCTGCCGCGCCAGGTGCAGCGCCAGATGGGCGCCGAAGGAACTGGCCATGATCGTCATCGGCCCGCCGAGCATGTCGACGCTGAGCCGGAACTCGGCCACCGTCGCCGCCAGCAGGTCCTGATACGGCCGCGTGGCGCACGCGACGGCCGACGGCTGCTGCCACCAGTGCACCTGGTCGGCGTCCGGATAGCGCTGGCGCTCGAACGCCGTGCCGAGGCCCGGCCCGCCATGTAAATAAAATATCGTCGGTGGCTGCACTCGGGGTTCCTCCAGGTTAGTTGACTTGCATCCAAATTGTTGACTTCATTGTAATCTGCCGTCAACATCCCGACATGAAAAAATATCTCCCCGCGCTCGCCCTGCTGCTCGCCGCGGCCGCCCATGGCCGGCGCCAGTGAATATCATGTTGGAAGAGGACGCGTACTTCGACGAGCGCGGCATTCGCTATCTCGACGGCCGGCAAAAAACCATGTATTTGATCCCGCGCGCCACTGGCGGCGCGGGCCCGGCCGATTGAGTGTCCGACAGCATTTGTTAACCGAAAAAAACGAATAGTTCCGCCAGGCTCTGGTATGTCAATTTTCCCCCACACCTGCGAAAATAATGCTTCCGGCGTCCGGCCAAAGCGCCTGTGTGGACTCACATTTTGGCCGCTATTTGAATGAGGAGCTCAACATGAATTCGTTTGTGGAAACCATATCGCCAGCAGCAAAGAATCACATCGAAGCCCGTATCGCTTACTTTAACGATGTGTCGCTTGCCATGGTGCAGACGATGCGCGAACTGGCAGAAGTGAACCTGCAGTTCAGCCGCAGCTGGATGCAGGATTCCACGCAAATGCTGCAAACCGCATTGCTGACGCCGCCAACCGAGCGCACCGACGCCGCGCCGTCCGTCGAAGCGGTCTCGCAGAAACTGCAGACCTATCAACAGCAACTGGTGAAGATCACCGCCGACTTTCAAACGACGATCAACCAGGTGGCGCAACAACACGTGCCGCAGACGGCGCGCACCGCCAGCGAACTGGCCGACGTGGTGACCCAAAAGGCCGCCGCCCAGACCGACCAGCAACTGCGCATGCAGAAGGCCGCCGGCAAGGAAATGCTCGACCAGGCGAGCCAGTTCGCCCACGTCGCGTCGCAGAACCGCGCGATGCAGCAGCCGGCCTCGATGCAAAGCGACGAAAACAAGGGCAACAAGAGCTGATCTAGCGCTCGGCGTCACCCCGCACGACGATCCGCTTCAGGGTCGTACCCGTTGGGTACGACCCTTCGTCCTGCGGGTGAATGCGGGCCGCCCAGGCCCGCCTACAGGAACCGCTCCGGAATATCCTGCACAAACGGATACAGCGAGAAATACGGTTTCGATTCCTCCAGCACTTGCTTGACCGACGGCCGCATCACCAGCCGTTCGAAGTACGCCTGCAACTGGCCGTACTCCTCCGGGAACGGCAGGATCGTGCTGGCGTAGAACAGCGCCGGCGCCGCCGCGCAGTCGGCCATGCTGAAGGCGTCGCCGCACATCCACACCCTGCTCGTCATGCGTTTTTCGATCATCTTGTAGGCGGTCTTGAGCTTGGTGCGCTCCTTGGTCTGGTCGCACTGCAGGCCGGTCAGATGGCCGTTGACGATGGTCTGCATCGGCTCCTGCACATAGTTGTCGAAGAACCGGTCCCACAGGCGCACGTCGAGCGCGGCGTCCCAGTCCGCCGGTATCAACGGCTGCGCCCCGGGGAAATAGCGGTCCAGGTACTCGATGATGACCGAGGTCTCCGGCACGTCGCGCTTGCGCTCGTGGTCGCGGATCACCGGGAACTTGCACGGCGGCCACATCGCCTGCAATTCCGCGCGGTCGGCCTCCTCGCCCAGGTTGATGATGCGCTTGTCGAACCGGGTGCCGTTTTCATACAGCGCGATCAGCACCTTGTGGCAGAACGAGGCCAGCGGGTGGTAGTAAAGGGTCAAAGACATGTCAGCTCCTGGGTGCCGGCATCGCCACGCGATACCAAAGAATTCAGCACATGATACTTCAGCCAAGCCGATGGCGGCGGACCGCGAATGTTGCCACACTTCAGCCCGTTCCGAGCCGGGCAATCACGCACCGGCGGATCCCGAACCACACTGACAGGATGACCACCATGCGCCACGCCCCCCATCTCAAGCTCGCCCTCGCACTGACCACCCTCTGCGTCCTCGCCGGCCCCAGCCGCGCCGCCGACGCCCCCGCCGGCGACAGCCTGATGGTGGGCCTGGGCGCGGCCTACGTGCCGGAGTACGCCGGCAGCGACGACAGCCGCGTGGTGCCGGTGCCGTTCCTGGAGCGCAGCTACGCCAACGGCTTCTTCATCAGCACCCGGCGCGGGCTCGGCTATCAAACCGACGTCGGCCCGGTCAACCTGAGCGGCGCGCTGGCCTACGGCGGTTCGCGCGACGAGCACAAGCGCACCTTCGGCGCCGGCTCCGACGCGCTCAAGGGCATGGGCGATATCGACGGCGGTTTGCAGGCCGTGCTGACGGCCAGCTACCAGCTCGGCAAGGTCGGCCTGAGCCTGGGCACCACGCAGGCGCTCGGCAAGCGCGAGAACGGTTCGACCTACACGCTCGGCGCCTCGCTGCCGCTGTACAGCGGCACCAACGACCAGGTCGGCCTGGGGGCGTCGGCGGTCTACGGCGACGACAAGCACATGCGCACCTACTTCGGCGTCAGCGACGCCCAGAGCCTGCGCTCCGGCTACCGGGCGTACCGCGCCAAGGCCGGGTTTGAAACCGTCAGCGCCGCCGTCAGCTGGGACCATGTGATCGACAAGAACTGGTCGACGCACACGGCGCTCGGCTTCACGCGCCTGACCGGCGACGCCGCCGACAGCCCGCTGACCAAGCGCAAGACAACGCCGATGCTGATGACCGGAATCAGCTATAAGTTTTGATTGAAGTTGCCCAGGTGATATTATTGGACGAAAAATCAACACCTCGTTCAATGATCTCCGACACCACCCTCGCAACCTACATCCTGCTGGCGGCCGCGATCTGCGCCGCCTGGGCCAAACCGCTCACCGTCGGCCGGACCGCCATCGCGCCATGGAC
>DATMSN010001020.1:0-3099 GCA_035565375.1 Duganella sp.
CCGCGCCGTCGCCCTTGGGCGCGTCGGCCTTGGCCGCACCGTCCACCGGACCGGTGGACACGCCCGTCGCCGGCGGCGTGCCGCCACGGAAATCGGTCGCGTACCAGCCGGTACCCTTCAGCTGGAAGCCAGCGGCGGTCAATTGTTTCTTAAACGACTCCTTGCCGCACGACAGGCAAACAGTCAGCTGCGGGTCGGAAATCTTCTGCAAGACATCCTTGGCAAAACCACATGCCTCGCAGCGGTAAGCGTAGATCGGCATCTATTACTCCGCAAAAATCATCAAAACCCTGAATTATAAAGCTTTTTACCGGCCATAAGCCTGTTTCCTGTCACCAAGGGCGGGAATGGCGCCGACGAGCCTATCTAAAACACGGAACGCCGTAATCCGCCATGCATGAGCCGCTGGCGGCGCTACGTGTTTCCCCAGTGTTTTTTGTTTCCCGGCCGCCGAAGGCCAGATTTCAGGGCCGCCGGCGCCAGATCATCCAGCGCTCCTTGCCTTCGAACACCGGGATCGAATCGCTGACGGCTTCGTCGGCGATGCATTCGAAATCCGGCCGCAGCAGCGCATCCAATTGCTCGCGGCCGATGCCGAACGGTGGCCCCTTGACCGCGTCATCAAAGAAGAAATATCCCGCCAGCAGCGCCCCGGCGGGCAGCAACTCCGCCCAGCGCGCCGCCACCTTGGGCCACATCGCGCGCGGCATCGCGCACAGGAAGGCGCGCTCATATATCAGCTGCAGCGGCCGCGCCGGCTGCCAGGCGAAAAAATCGGCCTCCACCACCCGGTCCGCGTGCTCGCCGACGGCGCGCTTGCCGGCCTGCACCGCCTGCGGCGAAAAATCGATGGCAATCGCGTCCCACCCCGCCCCGGCCAGAAACGCCAGCTCGTAGGCCGAGCCGCAACCGGGTATCAACGTGACCAGCGGCGGATTGGCGGCCGCGAACCCGCGCAGCGCCTGCGGCACGCCGCCCCGGTCCCACGGCGTGAAGCCGCGCCCGAAGCGCTCGTCCCAGAACGCCGGCGACATCGGATCGCGCTGCTGGAAGTCCGCCATGGTCAGAGTAGATGATGCCAGCGCAGATACAGCTGGAACCCGGCCACGCCCAGCCCGAAGGCGCCGGCGAAATAAATCACAAAGCTCAGCAGGCGATTGGTGCGCTGCTGTTCGTAAATCAGCACCTTGATCAAGTCGCCATTGTCGGTCGGCTTCTCGCCCTGCTGCTCCAGCGCCCGGTACACCAGGCGCGGCAGCTGCGGCAGGATTTGCGTGTAGCGCGGCGCCTCGGCCTTCAACCGCTGCAACAGGCCCTGCCAGCCGACCTGCTCGCCCATCCAGTTCTCCAGATACGGCTTGGCGGTCTTCCACAGGTCGAGGTCGGGGTCGAGCTGGCGGCCCAGTCCTTCGATATTGAGCAGCGTTTTTTGCAGCAGCACCAGTTGCGGCTGCACTTCGACATTGAAGCGGCGCGAGGTCTGGAACAGCCGCAGCAGGATCTGGCCGAAGGAGATGTCCTTCAGCGGGCGGTCGAAGATCGGCTCGCAGCAGGCGCGCACGGCGGACTCGAGCTCGTCGACGCGGGTTTCCTTCGGCGCCCAGCCCGATTCGATGTGGGCCTCGGCCACGCGCTTGTAGTCGCGTCGGAAGAAGGCCAGGAAGTTTTGCGACAGGTAATCCTTGTCGTAATCGTTGAGCGTGCCGACGATGCCGAAGTCGAGCGCGATGTAGCGGCCGAAGGTTGCCGGCTCGATCGACACCAGAATGTTCCCGGGGTGCATATCCGCGTGGAAGAAGCCGTCGCGGAACACCTGCGTGAAGAAAATCTCGACGCCGTCGCTGGACAGTTTTTTCAAGTCCACGCCGGCCGCTTCCAGCTTGTCGATCTGCGACACCGGAATGCCGTGCATGCGCTCCATGACGATCACGCTGCTGGAGCAATAATCCCAATACATTTCCGGCACCATCAACAGATTGGAGTCGGCGAAGTTGCGGCGCAGCTGGCTGGCGTTGGCCGCCTCGCGCATCAGGTCGAGCTCGTCGTGCAGGTACTTGTCGAACTCGGCGACGACCTCCTTCGGCTTCAGGCGCTTGCTGTCGGCCCACACGCGGCCGATCCACTCGGCGGCGATATGCATCAGCGCCACGTCCTCGTCGATCGATTTCTTCATGCCCGGACGCAGCACCTTGACCGCGACCTCCTTGCCGTCCTTCAACGTGGCGAAGTGCACCTGCGCGATCGACGCGGACGCCACCGGCGTGCGCTCGAACGAGGCGAACAGCTGGTCCGGGTGGGCGCCCAGCGATTTGCGGATCTGCGCGATGGCCAGGTCGGAATCGAACGGCGGCACCCGGTCCTGCAGGCGCGACAGCTCGATCACCAGGTCGGCCGGGATCAGGTCGCTGCGGGTCGACAACACCTGGCCGAACTTGACGAAGATCGGCCCCAAATCCTCGAGTGCCATGCGCAGGCGCACGCCGCGCGGGGCCGAAATATCGCGCCAGAAAATGATCGTGTCGATGAGTTTGGCGGTGCGCGGCACTTTCAGGCCGGAAATGGCGATTTCGTCGAGGCCGTAACGAATCGCTACCCGCAGGATTTTCAGCAGGCGTAAAAATTTCAAAATCATTGGATTCCCAGTTTCTGTTCCAGTTTGGCCAAGCGCTTGGCGGCCCGTTCCACGTCATCGCGCAGGCGCACCACGTCGGCCGAGAATTCCGCCACCGCTTGCGGACGTATCAGCACCTGTTTTTCCTCGAGCAGGAACTCGGCGACGTTTTCGGCCAGCTTCTGGTGGCCGGTCCTGACCGCCTCGAACGCGGCCTTCGCGCCGGACACCACGCGCACCGCCGCCACCGGGCCGACCACTTTTTCCAGGTCGGCCTCCGCCTCCCAACGCAGCGACGTGCTCAGGCTGGAGATGGCGTTGGCGAAGTCGGCGTCGCCCTCGATTTGCACGTAGGAAAACGCGCGCTCGCGGTTTTGCGCGATCAACGGCAGGTCCGACAGTTTGACCCGGATCGTGACGCGGGCCGGATCGTCGGCCGGCGCCGCCTCCAGCATGCCGTCGGCGGTCACGCGCAGGCGCAGCGCGAC
>DATMSN010001021.1:0-9212 GCA_035565375.1 Duganella sp.
GTGCAGGCCGAGGCGGTAGCTCCACGACGCCACCAGCCCGCCGAGCAAGGCGGCGTTCATGGCCGCCTCGGTGTAGCGCCGGAACCGGGACTGGCGCGCGCCGCGCGGGGCCTTGCCCGGAGGTAATGTCATTGATGCCTGGGGAATCTGGAAAAGGCGGCATCATAGCGCATTTGCGACGTCGCGGCCCCGTCGGTGGTAAGCTCGGACAAGTGGCGTGCATTCCGCGCCGCCGGCGCGGCGTCCCCCGCGCGCCCGTCGCCCCCACCTTCCGAGATCGCTCGATGACTACTGAAACCTACATCCCGGGCAAAGACGCCGCCCTCGAAACCACCATCGCGACCATGCAAGCCAAGCTGGCCGAGCGCGGCTTCAGGCTGAACGAATCGCCGCCGCTGAACGAGGTCGACGGCGTCTGGTCGATCCATATGAAGGACGCCGATTGCCCGCTGCTGTTTTCCAACGGCAAGGGCACGAGCGAGCTGGCCGCGCGCGCCAGCGCGTATGGCGAGTTCGTCGAGCGTCTCGGCACCCGCTATTTCTGGACCCACTTCCACCTGGGCGCGGAGCGCGCCAACGCGCCGTTCGTCCACGATCGGCGGGAGAAGTGGTTCGCGCCGGGGCCCGACGGCGCCTGGCCGGCCGACCTGCTCGACCCCGAGCTGCACGCGTTCTACAATCCGGACGGCGACATCGACGCCGGCGTGCTGGTCGAGCTCAACTCCGGCAACGTCGCGCGCGGCATCTGCGCCCTCCCCTACCGCCGCCTGCGCGACGACAGCACCGCCTACATCCCGGTCAACATCATCGCCAACCTGTACGTCAGCAACGGCATGGCGGCCGGCAACACCGTCAACGAGGCGCGCGTGCAGGCGCTGTCGGAAATCTTCGAGCGCGCCATCAAGTACCGCGTCATCGCCGAGGGCCTGTGCCTGCCCGAGGTGCCGGACGACGTCATCGCGCGCTTCCCCCGCATCGGGGCCGGCATCGCCGCACTGCGCGCGGCCGGCTTCGGCGTGCTGGTCAAGGACGCCTCGCTGGGCGGCAAATACCCGGTCATGAACGTCACGCTGATCCAGCCGAAGGACCAGGGCGTGTTGTCCAGCTACGGCGCGCACCCGCGCCTGGAGATCGCGCTGGAGCGGGCCATGACCGAACTGCTGCAGGGCCGCGCGCTGCACGCGCTCGAGGGCTTCCCGGAGCCGGGCTTCGAGATGAGCGAGATCAACGCCGTCGCCAACCTGGAAGTCCACTTCATCGACTCGAGCGGCGTGATCCCGTGGGACTTCCTGAGCGACACGTCGGACTACCCGTTCGTCGACTGGAACTTCAGCGCCACCACCGAGGAGGACTACCGCTGGCTGGTGGACGCCATCCACGCCGAGGGCAAGGACATCTATGTCGCCGACTTCGACGAGCAAGGCGCGTACAGCTGCCGCATCCTGGTGCCGGGCTTCTCGGAAATCTACCCGGTCGAGGATCTGGAGTGGGAGAACAACAGCGTCGGCAACGCGCTGCGGCCGCTGCTGGCGCGGCTGCACGAGCTGAGCGTGCAGGAATGCACGAGCTTGCTCGCCGAGCTGCAAACCTCGAACCTGAACGACGAGCGGCCGCTGTGGGAAATCCTCGGCCTGGCGGTCCCGCTGGGCACGCCGTGGAAACAGCTGCGCATCGGCGAGCTGAAAACCCTGCTGGCGTTGGTGGTCGGCGACGAGGAGGCGGTGCTGGAAGGCTGCAACTGGATCCACCACGTGAGCGACCTGCCCGGGCCGCGCCGCCTGGTGTACCGCTGCATCGAGAGCATCGTCAGGCTGGAGGAGCCGGAGAATTTCCGCCGCGCGCTGGAGTTGCTGTACGGCGCCGACACGCTGGCGATGGCCGAGGCGCTGCTCGACGGTTCGGAGCGCTTCTTCGGGCTGGACACGCTGGGTCCGAACTTCGAGGGCAGCGCCATGCACCAGAGCTTGCTGGCCGCCTACGACAAGCTGTTCGTGCCGGCAGATTCATCTAAATCACGTAGGGCAGATTAGCGGGACCGCCACGTCCACCAGCAAAGCAGGCTGCAGGGCCCGAATGCGCAACTCCGTGAAATACCCGCCGGCCTCGTTGTAGCGCAGGTAGTGGCGGCCGCAGTTCATGCAGCGCGCCACCGTGCAGCGGTTGTACGGGAAATAGCGCGGCGCGATCGGCGCGTCGTCGCTTTCGTAGCGCGTGCCGTTCGGATGAAACTCGACGAAGGTCGGCTCGTCATACGGATCGTCCATCAGCGTGCCGACGTCCTCGAACCGATCCAGTTCCAACGTCATCGGCAGCGCCTGCCACGCGGCCAGCGAAACCGTATTGCAACCGCACGGCATGGTCACCGCAGCAGACGCCTGCGCTAACTGCGTCAACGCCGCGAAATCGATTTTTTGCATGCTCAGTCCATTATGAAGGTATACGATACTACTGCAACGCAGATCAAGCCGCTGTCGCACAAGAGGGCTACATTAGCCACTTCCACTTCGCGGCAAAGATCATGGAACTTCGAATTCTTACATGGATATTTCCATGGCTAATGGCTATTTTCGAATTGCTGTTGCGGGTCAGCTTGCATAACGCCGACGCCACCGCTTTTATCGGCCCCACTGTCGGAGGAGCATCGCTGGGCATGATGTTGCCATTCACCAGGGCAAAGGAGCTGCATAGGGCAAGCAGCGCCGCACGGCGTATTTCTTTTGATCGCTGGGCAGACCACTTGGCTCAAGTCACCAATATCGCCATCTGGGCAGGCTTCACCGCGTGGGCATGCAGCTTGTACTTGAGCTTGGCAGATGATGGCTACTTGATCGAGCGTCTCGATGGCGAGCGAACCTCCATTTTGATCGGCGTTATAATTTGGATCGCCATGATTGTTTTTGATTCCGCGCGCGGAGGTAAGCCATGAATTGGGCGCTGGCTATTAATGGCCTGGTCACTATCTTTTCCTGGATGCTGGGCTCGCTAGCGGTCGCGCTCAGTATCGCCTGGGGAATTCGCCACTTCTTCCCGCGTAGGCCGGAGGATGACTACACCTTTGTTCTTAAGTCGACAGACGGCAAGAAAGCCACTGTTTTTCTGCCGCCGGATTTGCCAGAAGCCGAGCAGCAAGAACGCATGCGGCAGGCATACGAACACCTTGGGATGCCGGCCCTTTCGCATTACCCCGTGCCCATGCCTAGTGGCGACACCAATGTGTGGCGCTTGCGCCGCCATACAACCAAAGCATTTCGAGCTGGGAATTCCCAAGCGATCCAGATCCCGCCTGAAATTGCCTATGGCCGCAACGACATCGATCTCGACATTCAACGCGTTGGCGACGAGCTCCGCATCCGTCCAGCGAGGGGCAACTCCTAATTAAAAAAGGGAGCCTCGGCTCCCTTTCGCGTTACAGGATGTGATGCCCCACCCACCAGGCGATCGCGGCCACGAACGCCGACGCCGGAATGGTGAAGATCCACGCCCACACGATGTTGCCGGCAACGCCCCAGCGCACCGCCGACATCTTTTGCGCCGAGCCGACGCCGACGATGGCGCCGGTGATGGTGTGCGTGGTCGACACCGGCACGCCGAGCGCGGTCGCGGTGAACAGCGTGATCGCGCCGCCGGTCTCGGCGCAGAAGCCGCCCACCGGTTTGAGCTTGGTGATCTTCTGGCCCATGGTCTTGACGATGCGCCAGCCGCCGAACAGCGTGCCGAACGAGATCGCCGTGTAGCACGAAATGATGACCCACAGCGGCGGCATCGCGTCGCTCGCCTTGGAGTAGCCGGCGGCGATCAGCAGCATCCAGATGATGCCGATGGTCTTTTGCGCGTCGTTGCCGCCGTGGCCCAGGCTGTACGAGGCGGCCGACAGCAGTTGCAGCCGGCGGAACCATTTGTCGACCCGGCGCGGCGTCGAGCGCACGAACACCCACGACACCAGCAGCATCATCAGCGAGCCGAACACGAAGCCGAGCAGCGGCGACAGCACGATGAACAGCACCGTCTTGATCAGGCCGGCGGAGATCAGCGCGCCGGTGCCGCTCTTGGCGACGGCCGCGCCCACCAGGCCGCCGATCAGCGCGTGCGACGACGACGACGGGATGCCGTAGTACCAGGTGAAGACATTCCACACGATGGCGCCGACCAGCGCGCCGAAGATGACGTACTGGTCCACCACGCCGGGGTCGATGGTGCCCTTGCCGACGGTGGCGGCCACCGTCAGCTGGTGAAACACGAAAATGGCGACAAAGTTGAACAGCGCGGCCATCGCCACCGCCGTCTGCGGCTTCAGAACGCCGGTCGAGACCACGGTGGCGATCGCGTTGGCGGCGTCATGGAAGCCGTTCATGAAGTCAAACACCAAGGCCAGGGCGATGAGGATGCCCAGCACATAGATGCTCATTTGGATGGTATTCATGGACTGATCTTTTTTTTAATTATGCGTTTTCGACGATGATGCCTTCGATGATGTTGGCCACATCCTCGCAACGGTCGGTCACGGTTTCCAGAATTTCGTAAATGGCTTTCATTTTGATCAGGTTGCGCACGTCCGGCTCGTCGCGGAACAGCTTGGACATGGCGGCGCGCATGACGTGGTCGGCGTCCGACTCGAGGCGGTCGATCTCCTCGCAAATGGCGACGATCTGGCGCGAATTGTCCATATTGTGCAGCAGCGCGACCGCTTCCTTGACCTTCTCGGTGCACGCGAGCACGAGCTCGGCGAGGCGCTTGGCTTCCGGCGTGACCGAGTGCAGGTCGTACAGCGAGACCGTCTGGGCGGCGTCCTCGAGCAGGTCGAGGATGTCGTCCTGGCGCGTGATGAGCTTGTGAATGTCGTCGCGGTCGATCGGCGTGATGAAGGTCTTGTGCAGCAGGTCGACGGTGGCGTAGGTGATCTTGTCGGCCTGTTTCTCGATGCTCTCGATCGCGTGCACGCGGTTTTCCAGGTCGTCGAAGTTGGACATCAACCCCAGCATCTCTTTTGCACCTTTGACGCACAGGTCGGCGTGTTGATTGAACAGGTCAAAAAATTTGCCCTCGGTGGGCATCAAGCGTCCAAACATGTCTTTCTCCGTTTCATTGTCGTGATTACTGCTACAGACCGCCGTCCGGGATTGCCCGACGGCGTCAAGATGGGCCGCCCTGTTTGCTGTGGCGGACCCAGTTATGAGACTATCGCGAGTCTTAGTCGCCTTGGTACAGCGCCAGGTTGCCGGCGTAGTTGCCAAACTTGGTGTATTGGCCGATCCAGGTCAGGCGCACCGAGCCGATCGGGCCGTTACGCTGCTTACCGATGATGATCTCGGCCGTTCCCTTATCGGGCGAGTCCGGGTTGTAGACCTCGTCGCGATACAGGAAGATGATGACGTCCGCATCCTGCTCGATAGCGCCCGATTCGCGCAGGTCGGACATGACGGGACGTTTGTTGGGGCGTTGCTCCAGCGAGCGGTTCAGCTGCGACAGCGCGATCACCGGGCACTGCAGTTCCTTGGCCAGGCCCTTGAGCGAGCGCGAGATCTCCGAGATCTCGGAGGCGCGGTTGTCGCCCTGGGTCGAGCCGGTCATCAGCTGCAGGTAGTCGACCACGATCAGGCCGAGCTTGCCGCACTGGCGCGACAGGCGGCGCGCGCGCGCCCGCATCTCGATCGGGTTGAGCGCCGGCGTCTCGTCGATGTAGACCTGGGCGTCGTTCATTTTCTGGATGGCGTGCGTCAGGCGCGGCCAATCCTCGTCGTTCAACTTGCCGGTGCGCAGGCGGTGCTGGTCGAGCTGGCCGACCGAGCCGAGCATACGCATGGCCAGCTGCACGCCGCCCATCTCCATCGAGAACACGGCCACCGGCAGGCCCTCCTCCACCGCCACGTTCTCGGCGATGTTCATCGAGAACGCCGTCTTGCCCATCGACGGGCGGCCGGCCACGACCACCATGTCGCCCGGCTGCAGGCCCGAGGTCATGCGGTCGAGGTCGATCCAGCCGGTCGGCACGCCGGTGATCTCGGACTGGTTGTCGCGCGAATACAGTTCGTCGATCCGCTCGACCACCTGGGTCAGCAGCGGCTGCACCGGGATCCAGCCGGCCGCGCCGCGCGCGCCCTGTTCGGCGATGGCGAAGATCTTGGACTCGGCCTCGTCGAGCATCTGCTTGACTTCCTTGCCCTGCGGCGTGAACGCCTGGCCGGAGATCTCGTCGGCCACGGTGATCAGCTGGCGCAGGATCGAGCGGTCGCGCACGATCTCGGCGTAGCGGCGGATGTTGGCCGCCGACGGCGTGTTCTGCGCCATCGCGTTCAGGTAGGCCAGGCCGCCGACGTCCTCGGCCTTGCCCAGCTGGGTCAAGGTTTCGAACACCGTGATGACGTCGGCCGGCTTGGAGCCGTTGATCATCTTGACGATCTGTTCGAAGATGATGCGGTGGTCATAACGGTAGAAGTCCTCCGAATGCATCATGTCCGCGATGCGGTCGAACGCCTGGTTATCGCGCAGCAGGCCGCCGATGACGGACTGTTCTGCTTCGATGGAATGCGGCGGGACGCGGAGGGAATCTAATTGCGGATCGGAGGGGGTGTTCATGGCGCGAATTATACCTGCTTAGGGCGGCAGCCAAGGCGTTGCGGCAAAAAAATTGGCGAGAAAAAAGCCGGGCAAGCCCGGCTTTTTTCATTTATTGCTATTATTACCAGTACAACAGGCATTGCTGCCTGTGCAAGTAATTTAAGCGGCTTCGCCCACGACGGCGACGGTCACTTCGACCACCACGTCGGTGTGCAGAGCAACGCTCACCGGGTGCTCGCCAACGGTCTTCAGCGGACCGGTAGGCATGCGCACGGCAGCTTTTTCAACTGCGAAACCAGCTTTGGTCAGCGCTTCGGCGATGTCGAAGTTGGTGACCGAGCCAAACAGACGGCCGTCAACACCGGCTTTTTGCGAAACGTTCACGGTCATGCCGTTCAGTTTCTCGCCTTGGGCTTGGGCGGCGGCCAGTTTGGCGGCTGCTGCTTTTTCCAGTTCGGCGCGCTTGACTTCGAATTCGGCGACGGCCGACGCGGTAGCGCGGCGGGCCATTTTTTGCGGAATCAGGAAGTTACGTGCGTAACCGTCTTTAACTTTAACGACTTCACCCAGGTTGCCCAGGTTGACGACTTTTTCTAACAGAATGATTTGCATAGTTTTTCTCCAGGATTAGACTACGCAATTAAGCGTGGTGCAGATCGGTGTAAGGCAGCAGCGCGAGGTAGCGGGCGCGTTTGATGGCGGTGTCAACTTGACGCTGGTAGTGCGCCTTGGTGCCGGTCAGACGTGCTGGCATGATCTTGCCGTTTTCCTGGACGAAGTCCTTCAGGGTGTCAACGTCTTTGTAGTCCACCTGCTCAACGCCAGCGGCGGTGAAGCGGCAGAACTTCTTGCGCTTGAACAGTGGATTTTGTTGCTTGCGCTTTTCTTTAAGCTTGAGCTTGTTTTTGTCGAACTTTTTACCGAATGCCATTTGAGGCTCCTGTATCTAAATTGAGCTGTCTGGGACAGCACTAAAATCAATGATGTGAAACACCAGGCTTTTGCTGTTGCGTGTCTTCTTGTTGATAAAACCGGTGAACTGGTACACCCCGCCCAGTGGCGCCTGGCTGAAGCGGCCCGAGATCTCGCCCGCGGCGACCGCGGAAATCTCGAACTCGCTCAACCGGGCTATGCCCGCCTCCATCTGCTGCGACCGGTGCTGGAGTACAGCGTTCACGATCGGCATGCCGGCCGGGGTATAGCGCAAGGCGTCCCGTTCGGCGATCAAGGCAATGAATTGGCTTTGATTCACTGGAGCTGTGTCAGCTCGGTTTTGCAACAATTAGGCCGCTGGAGCGGCGGCAACAGGAGCTGCTGGGGCTTCGGTGCGATGCGATTTCGCTGCATCTTCACGTTGTACCGACTTCATCATCGGCGAAGGAGCGGTTTCCGCTTTCTTCATCTTGACGGTCAGGTGACGCAGCACGGCATCATTGAATTTGAAGGCGGTTTCCAGCTCGACCAGGGTCTCGTTGTCGCATTCGATGTTCAGGCAGATGTAGTGTGCTTTGGCCAGTTTCTGGATCGAGTAAGCCATTTGACGACGGCCCCAATCTTCAACACGGTGCACGCCGCCGCCGCGGGTCGTTACGGTGGTCTTGTAACGTTCGATCATGGCGGGCACTTGCTCGCTCTGGTCCGGATGGACGATAAATACTATTTCATAGTGACGCATGCAAACTCCCTTAAGGACTGTGAATAGTGCCCACCCTGGCGTCAAGACAGGTGTGGGAAGAGGTAAGCCCGCGACTATATCAGCTTTTTGGACGGAAATCTACCCCTTGCCGCCCCCGGGAGAATGCTAACATCCTGTAAAACCAATAGGATTTCGATATGCCATCTCCCTGCGCGCTGTCCACCTTGCTGTTTTCGCTCTTGTTCGGGGCTTCCGCCCTCGCCGCCGAGGCGCCCGCCGCCCCCGCCCCAAAACCCAGCCATCCCGAGGTCGCCACCAAGGCGTACAGCACCAAACAGTTCCTGCTGGCCCTGCGCACGGACACCCAGACGCTGGCCCGGCTCGATCCCATCGCCGATCCCGGCTTCGACTTCACGCCCGGCCCGCGCGAGGCCGAGCGCCAGTACGACGGCTACGCCCACATCGGCGACCTCAACCTGCGCGTGCGCGGCGCCGACGGCGCCCCCTGGCAAGAATTTTCCTCGTCGGCCGCGCGGCGCCCGATCACCCCGCTGCTGGCCGGCGGCAAGACCTTGGCGGCGGCCGACATCACCGCCAGCCTGGGCAAGGACGTGCCGTTGACGGTCGAGCGGCGCTGGCTCAACGAGGGCGGCGCGCTGGTGCTGCGCTTTACCTTGATCAACAACTCCAGCGCGCCCGTGGAGATCGGCGGCCTCGGCATGCCGATGGTGTTCGACAACATCATCACCGACCGCACGCTCGAGCAGGCGCACGCCAGCGCCAGTTTCGTCGACCCGTACATCGGCCGCGACGCCGGCTATCTGCAGGTCACGCGCCTGAACGGCCAGGGGCCGGCGCTGATCGTCACGCCGGACGGGCGCACGCCGCTCGAGGCGTGGCGTCCGCTGACCGACCGCAGCACGCGGGCGCAAACGGCCGAAGGCTTCTACGACTGGACCGTCGCCAGCAAGGCTTATGCCGAGAACGAATGGAAGTACGCCGGCGAGCAATGGAACGCGCC
>DATMSN010001022.1:0-2291 GCA_035565375.1 Duganella sp.
GAAGACTTGTTGCGAACACTTGTCGCAGTGGAAGGTTTTCATTTTGCCTGGAAGATGGGTTGGTGCGGTCGCCGGAGGGCACGCTGGCACACATGATAGCCATCCGGCGCGGGTTGTTCAGTTAGCCAGCGCGCATAGGGCCCGATGCGCCGGAATCGACGTGCCGGGCAACGGGGCAACGGGGTCACGGGGCAACGGGGTCAAGTCTGACATTCGGACACAAGCCCATCCTTGCTGGGGTTAAGCAACGGAGATGAGACTGCAGCAGAGGAATGCCAGATTGAATCGGATCGCCAATGGTTGAAATCGTGTACGAATGTTAGACTTGACCCCGTCGCTTGACCCCGTCGCTGCGTCGCTGTTGCCTTGCTCCTCGAGTTAATCCCTATTCCGCGTCGCGCCACTTGCCGACGTCAACGCGGCAAGTAACTTATCGATATCGGCATGGTAGAACCGCGACTGCCGCAGGTAAGGCTGCTGGCATGGCGCGTCGAGCTTTCCGCCATCCCGCAAACCCAGTTCGATTCGCTGGCGGCGCGTACAGGCCGCCATGATGGCGTCCCCGGTGGCCGCATCGCCAAACACCGGCAAGCCCTCGATGCGCGTCACGTAGGCGTCTTTTGCGAATGTTTTACAGCCTTCGATGCCGTCCAGGATGATCCCTTCCGGCGTTTCGGTCGTCCCGCTGCTGCCGCCGCAATTGTCCATCATTAACTTAACCATCGCACGCAACACCATCGCGTCGCGCTGCGCCTGGGTGGGCGGCCGCGCCGTGGCCAGTCCGGTGGCGTCGAAAAGTTCGATCCAATGTTGCGCCATGCTGCCGTCCGCGCCCAGCAACGCGCGCAGCCAGCGTTGTTCGCACGGCGAGGCGGCGCCGCACTCGAGCGATCGCCCGAAATCGGGCTTGCCGCCGTCGCCGAGCTCCTTATAGAAACCGTTGATGCGCGACATCGCCGTGCCCGCGCCCTGGCGCGCCGCCAGCACGTACGTGTACACCGCCAGTCCACAACTGTACTCCAGCCGGTTGCCCCGGATGAGGCGCGGCGACAGGCCGCGCCAACTTTGCCGCTCCACGTACAGACTGCAATTGCTCCACGCCTGATCGAGATCGGCGGCCGCCTCCGCAGGCGTGAGCCAACCTTGCCGCACCGAGGTCATCCAGCGCAAGAATTCGCCGCCGCCTTCGTGTATCAGGCGTCCATCCGGGTATGCGTCGACCGCGTCGCGCAGCTGGAATCGGTGGCTGAACTCATGTGCCACCAATACCCTCAGGCTGGCCTGTTCGGCCGGACCCGGATCGACGGGCCAGTTGAACAGCGACAGCCTTAGCACGTCGCTGGCGTCGCCGCCGATGCTCGGGCCACCCGGCCGGGTCGCGTACACCGCCGCCATGATCGGCGGCTTGTACCTGGCGTCCGGCAGCGCGCCGCGCAGGTAATTTACCGTGCCGTTCGCCACGACCTTGATCTGCGCCACCGTCGCGGCGGACAGGCGCGGATCGAACCACGCCACCGGGTCGCCGTCACGCTGTGCCTGCGGTGTCTGCAACAACAGCGCCGCCGTGTCTTCGCCGGCGTTCGCCACCACGGCGTCCTGGTGGGACCGGCCGTTCATCAAGATACCGGGCGCGGAAAAATGGTAGCCGACCTTGCCGCAGCTATCGGCCAAGGCGTAATTGGACAGGTGGACATATGCGCCCTGACCCAACGGGAACGCCGCCGGATAACCCGGCAGATTGGTCGCCGTCGGCACGCGGAAGCGCAGTACGGGACAAACGCCCTTGCCGCGAGTCAGTTGGTCGGCGCCGGCGGCGCCGCAGTCGTCCAGCGCTTGCCAATTGGCGCGTGTTTGCCCGCCATCCGGCCCGTTTTTGATAAAGGGAACGGCGGCGCATTGCGGCGGCAAGGTGTAGCCGACTTCAATCGCGTCCGGTGTCAGCAAGCGCAGCTGGACATCGACTCCTTGTCCTCTCGCGCCGGGCGACCATGTCCAAACCACGGTGGACAAAACAATATGCCAGCACTTCATACACCGATCCTTGTCTCCGAATGGTTTTTTTTGTTCAGCTATCGGCCCTGCCGTGGCCAGTTCAAGTCAGCTCCAGCGGCGTGACCGTGACATTGACCTGCAACGCCTGCTCGCCGCCACCGAGCACGATGCCGCGCATCGGCGTGACGTCGCTGAAGTCGCGCCCCCAGCCGGTGACGATGTGCTCGTGCTGCACCAGGCAGCGGTTGGTGGGGTCGAAATCGATCCAGCCCAGCGCCGGCTCGTACACCGACACCCAG
>DATMSN010001023.1:0-2537 GCA_035565375.1 Duganella sp.
GGACGCCTGCCGGCGGGCGTGGATTGCGCCGCGATTCTTGGACGGGCTCTGGTGCTGCGCTAGTATAATGACGGCATAACCGTCTAAAAAGAGCAAACAATGAAACAAGACCCGCGCTTTCCCAATCTGTTCATCACCGACCACCCGCTGATCCAACACAAACTGAGTCACATGCGCGAGAAGGATACGTCGACCCGTACCTTCCGCGAACTGCTCAAGGAAATCACGCTGCTGATGGGTTACGAGATCACCCGCGACCTGCCGCTGACCACGCGCACCATCGAAACGCCGTTGATGACGATAGACGCGCCCGTCATCGCCGGTAAAAAGCTGGCGATCGTGCCGATCCTGCGCGCCGGCATCGGCATGAGCGACGGCCTGTTGAACCTGGTGCCGTCGGCGCGCGTGGGCCACATCGGCGTGTTCCGCGACCCGGACACCCACCAGCCGGTCGAGTATCTGGTGCGTCTGCCCGATCTGGTCGAGCGCACTTTCATCCTGTGCGATCCGATGGTCGCCACCGGCAATTCGGCGGTGCACGCGGTCGACGTGCTGAAGTCGCGCGGCGTGACCGATGAGCAGATCATTTTCCTGGCCCTGGTGGCGGCGCCGGAAGGCATCGAGGTGTTCCAGAAGTCCCATCCGGGCGTGAAGATCTACTGCGCCTCGCTCGATTCGCACCTGAACGAACACGCCTACATCGTGCCGGGCCTGGGCGACGCGGGCGACCGCATCTTCGGCACCAAGTAATCCGCCATGGCGACGCCCGTCGATCCCGATTTCCGCGCGCGCCTGGCGGCGCTGAACGAAAAGTTCGCCGTGACCGTGCCGGTGACGATGGAAAAGATCGCCTCGGCGCTGGCCGCCTGCCAGGCGGAGGCGGGGTCGCCGCCGGCGGAGGCGTCGATGCGCCAACTCCACGAACTGCTGCACGGCGTGGCCGGATCGGCCGGCACCTTCGGTTTCGCCACCCTGGGCCGGGAGGCGCGGCGCATCGAGCACATGCTGCGCGAGGTGATGGCCACCGGTTCGGGCTGGGATGCCGTGGTGCCGGAGGTGGAGAAATACCTGCGCTGGGCCGCGTGTGACCCCCGCGCAACAGTATACGATTGAGACGTGCGCTTGATGTAAATCAAACCAGTTATCATTTAGTTGTCTATAGTGACAGTTACACACCACGGACGGGGGAAGAAAGTCCTGGTGGAAAAGCCCAAAGTTTTCGGTTTTTCTACCAAAAAAAGCGGCGGTTTGCATTTATTTTCGTGAACACGTGCTTTTCTCTCGTAAATGGGTATAATGCGGGATCGTTTAGATTCAAGAGTAGTGCAGTTAGTCTGTCATTTCTTTCTTGCCTCAAACGATATCACGGGCGCAAGCCCAACTTAACTGAAATAGGAATTGTAATGGCAACTGGTATCGTAAAATGGTTCAATGATTCGAAGGGCTTCGGCTTTATCACCCCTGACGAAGGCGGCGAAGATCTGTTCGCTCACTTCTCGGCGATTCAGTCCGCAGGCTTCAAGTCGCTGCAAGAGAACCAACGTGTTTCTTTTGAAGTGACTGCTGGTCCTAAGGGCAAGCAAGCTTCGAACATTCAGCCTCTGTAATACGCTGAATCAAACGAAATAAAGAAATCCTCGGTACCCGAGGATTTTTTTTCGTCCGCGTTTTCGTAAGGCGGATTCGCAGGTCGGATTGGCGGGCTCCGCCCGCTAATCCGACCTACGTAATCCAGACCGCCAATGATCCGGCTGCGCGTAGGTGTGCCGCAGGAAGTCGACAAACGCGCGTATCCGCAGCGGCAGATGGCGGCGCTGCGCGAACACCGCGTAGATGTCGTTGCCTGGCGCCGCGTGCTGATCGAGCACCGTCTGCAGCTTGCCCGCCTCGATCTCCGCGCCCACTTCCCACATCGAACGCCAGGCCAGCCCCTTGCCGGCCAGCGCCCAGTCGTGCAGCACCTGGCCGTCGTTGCTGCCCATGTTGCCGTTCACCTTCAACACCACGTTCTTGCCGTTGTCCCGGAAGGTCCAGCCGCGCTGGCTGCCTTCGCTGCTGATGGCCAGGCAATTGTGCTTGGCCAGGTCGGCCAGCGTCTTCGGCTCCCCGTGGCGTTTGAGATAGGCGGGCGCGCCCACCACCACGCGCTCGTTGTCGGCCAGCTTGACGCTGACCAGGTTGGAATCGGCCAGGCTGGCGATGCGGATCGCCACGTCGATGCCTTCGCCGACGATGTCGACCACGCGGTCGCTCATGTTCAGCGTCGCCGTCACGTCGCGGTGCTCGCTGAGGAAGGAGGGCAGCAGCGGCGCCACGTGCTGGCGGCCGAAGCCGGCCGGCGCCGAGATCATCAGGTGCCCGGTGGCGTGCGCGCTGCGCTCGGCCACCGCCGATTCCGCCTCCTCCAGCTCGGCCAGGATGCGCTGACAATCTTCCAGGAAGGCCGCGCCTTCGTCGGTCAGCGCCAGCTTGCGCGTGGTCCGTTGCAGCAGCTTGACGCCCAGCCGGCTCTCGAGCGCGTCCAGGCGGCGCCCGAT
>DATMSN010001024.1:0-2206 GCA_035565375.1 Duganella sp.
GCGCAGGCCCAGCACGCGCCCGGCCACCAGCGCGCAGTTGAAGCCCAGTCCCGGGGCGAAGGTGATAAGGCGGCGTTCCGACGCCGCGGTGTCGTCGGCGGCGCGGCCCTGGTAGCGCCCGAGGTCGATCACGCCGGTCAGATTGCCGCGGATATTGGCCAGGCCCTGATACCAGTCGCGCGTCAGCGGCACCGGCGTCACCGGCTGCAGCGGCACGATCTCGCCGATCTGGGTCAGGTCCAGCAGGCATAGGCGGCCGCCTATGAGTACCCCCAGTTCGCGCCCGCCGACGTTGGCGCCGGTCTTGGCGGCCTGCATGCGCTCGAGCAGCTGCACTTGATACTGGCGCAGGCGGCTGCGGCGTTCCGGGGCGGGCGGCGCGGTGGAACCGGCGGGCGTCGGGCTGCTCATCGCTTGGCCATCGATTAGCCGAGGGCGGCGATTTTGGCCAGCAGATCGGCCGCGTCGACCGGCTTGACCAGGTAGTCGCGCGCGCCCTGGCGCAGGCCCCAGATACGGTCGGTCTCCTGGTTTTTGCTGGAGCAGATGATCACCGGCACATCCTGCAGCTCCGGGTCGCGGGCGATCGAGCGGGTGACCTGGAAGCCGTTCGCGCCGGGCATGACCACGTCCATCAGGATCAGCTGCGGCTTGTCGGCCTTGATCTTGACCAGCGCCTCCTCGCCGCTTTCGGCCACGGACACCGAAAAGCCGTTACGGACCAGGATATCGGTCAGGTAGTAACGTTCGGTGGGCGAATCGTCGACGATCAAAATGCGTTGTATGGCCATATTTCCCCCTGCGGCTTTCTTATTCTGGTGACGGGACGGGCGCGCCGCCGGTGTGCTCGCGCACGGCCGCCAGCAGGCTGTCCTTGGTAAAAGGTTTGGTCAGATAGGCGGCCGAGCCGACCATCGCGCCGCGCGCGCGGTCGAACAGGCCGTCCTTGGAGGACAGCATCAGCACCGGCGTGGCATGGAATTTTGCGCTTTTTTTAATCAGCGCGCAGGTCTGGTAACCGTCCAGGCGCGGCATCAGGATGTCGCAAAAGACCAGCGCCGGATGGTGGTCGTTGATCTTGGCCAGCGCGTCGAAGCCGTCTTCGGCCAGCACCACCTGGTAGCCGGCCTGGGTCAGGAAGATCTCGGCCGATCGACGGATCGTGCTGCTGTCGTCGATCACCATGATTTTCAGGGCCGAATCGGTTACATTGGCTTGCGGCGTGGTCGTCATAATCGAATCGCTGAGATGATGCTACACGATAGCATAGGCGGAGCGGCCGGCGCGCCGTCCTGGCGCGGCCCGGCTTCCGGCCGGAAAAGCGCGAGGTGTCAGATGACGACCATCTCGAAATCGTCCTTGCGGGCACCGCATTCCGGGCAGCTCCAGTTCATCGGCACGTCGGCCCAGCGGGTGCCGGGGGCGATGCCTTCATCCGGCAGGCCGGCCTGCTCGTCGTAGATCCAGCCACAGATCAGGCACATCCAGGTCTGGAACTCCTGCGTTGTTTCATTGCTACTCACGTTCTGCCACCCTTCAATCAAGTAAAATGCTGAATTAGGTATCTTAATCTACCAGCCGTGCAAAACCAAACTTCTCCTCTCATATTAAGCTTCGGCGCTGCCGATCCGGCCGGCGCGATGGGCGTCCAGGCCGACCTGGCGGCTTTTTCGGCCCTCTCCTGCACCGGCCTGGCGGTCACCACCGCGTTGCTGATCGGCGACAGTGCGCGCGTCGAGGACGTGCAGGAAATCGATCCCGACTGGGTCTGCGACCAGGCCCGCGTGGTCCTGGAGGACATGACCATGGCCGCCTTCAAGGTCGGCGCGCTGACCAATATCGAGCAGGTGGCGGCGATCGCCGAGATCCTGTCCGACTATCCGGACGCGCCGCTGATCCTCGATCCGTTCAGCTCCCGCCTGCCCGACCTGCCCGACGACGACGCCGAGGAACTGCTCACGGCGGTGCGCCAGCTGCTGGTGCCGCAGGCGACGCTGCTGATGCTGTCGCTGGTGGAACTGGGGCGGCTGGCCGAAACCTGGCGCGAAGGCGCCGACGACACGCTCGAATCGGATGTCGAGCACCTGCTGGCGTTGGGCTGCGAATTCGTGCTCGTCACCGGCACCGCGGCGGGCTCGCCGCAGGGCGACGCGGCGGCGCCCAACACGCTGGCCAACACCCTGTTCGGCGCCGACGGCATGATCAG
>DATMSN010001025.1:0-2582 GCA_035565375.1 Duganella sp.
GCGGCCGGCGTGGGACGCTGCCCTGGATCGGCTTTCGCGGCCGGGGGCGACGGCTGGCGTGCCGTCTTCCCCGGCATCAGGAAGTGCGCCAGCGCCGGCACCAGCACCAGCGCCCCCACCATATTCCAGAGGAACATGAAGGCCAGCAGGATGCCCATATCGGCCTGGAATTTGATCGACGAGAACAGCCAGGTCGCCACCGCCACCGCCAAGGTCACGCCAGTCAGGATCACCACGCGGCCGGTGAAGCGCAGCGCGTGCAGATAAGCCGTCGACAGGCTGTCGCCGGCGCGCATGCGGCTCAACATCACGCTGAGCACATACAGCGCGTAGTCGACGCCGATGCCGACGCCTAGCGCGATCACCGGCAGCGTGGCCACCTTGACGCCCATGCCCAGCACCACCATCAGCACCTCGCACAGGATCGACGTGAGCACCAGCGGCAGCACCGCCACCAGCACCGCGCGCCACGAGCGGAACGTGGCGTAGCACAGCAGGATGACCGCGCCATAAACCCAGAACAGCATGTCGTGCATGGCCTTCTTGACGACGATGTTGGTGGCGGCCTCGATGCCGGCGCTGCCGGCGGCCAGCTGGAACTGCAGATCCGCTGTGTTGTTCGCGGCGGCGAAGGCTTCCACGGCGTCGACCACGCGCGTCAGCGTTTCGGCCTTGTGATCCTTCAGGTAGACGTACAGCGACAGCAGCGAGCAGCTTTGGTTGAACAGCTCGCGCGGCGCGCGGGTTTGCACCGCGCCCAAGGCGCCGGCGTTCGGAATCAGGTCAAACCATTTGAAGTTACCTTCGTTGTAGCCGGTGGTGGCCAACTTGCTCAGCGTCGCCATCGAGTTGGTCGAATCGACGCCGGGCAGTTGCTCCAGCTGCCACGCCAGTTCGTCCACCTTTGCCAGGGTACCGTATTGCGTGCACTGGTCGGGCGGCGTCTTGATCATGACGACGAAGATGTCCGAACTGGCGGCGTAGTTGGAGACCAGGTAGCCGTTGTCGCGGTTGTAGCGCGAGTCGGCGCGCAGCTCCGGAGCGCCGGGATCGAGATCGCCGACCTTCAGATTGAGGCTGTAGGCGAAACCGAGGCCGCCCAGCAGCACGCTGGCGGCCACGGTGACCGCCGCCCAGCGGCGCTGGGTGAAGCGGTCGAGGAAGGTCCACAGCCATGGCTGTTTTTCGCCGCCACCACTGTCCGCCCGCAGGCTGCGCTCGGCCGCCCTGGCGCTGACGCCGGTGTACGACAGCAGCACCGGCAGCAGCACCAGGTTGGTGAAGATCAGCACCGCCACGCCGATGCTGGCGATGACGGCCAGGTCCTGGATCACCTTGATCTGGATGCTGACCAGGACCAGGAAGCCGACCGCGTCGCACAGCAGCGCGGTCAGGCCGGCGGCGAACAGGCGGCGGAAGGTGTAGCGGGCGGCGACCACGCGGTGCGTGCCGCGTCCGACATCCTGCATGATACCGTTCATTTTTTGCGCGCCGTGACTCATGCCGATAGCGAACACCAGGAACGGCACCAGGATGGAGTAGGGGTCGAGCTCATAGTGCAGCGTGGCGAGCAGGCCGCATTGCCACAGCACCGCCACCAGCGAGCACACCACCACCAGCGTGGTGCTGCGCCAGCAGCGCGTGTACCAGAACAGCACCCCGCCGCAGATGGCGATCGCCAGCACGAAGAACAGCAGCACCTGTTGCAGGCCTTCGATCAGATCGCCGACGATCTTGGCGAAACCGGTGATGTGGATCTGGACGCCTTCCTTTTCGTACTTGGCGCGGATTTGTTCCAGCTTTTCGGACAGCGCGCGGTAGTCGAGCGGCTGGCCGGTTTGCGGCACCTTGTCCATCAGCGGCACGAAGACGATACTGGACTTGAAGTTGGACGCCACCAGCTGGCCGATTTCGCCGGAGCGGGCGACGTTGGCGCGCAGTTGATCGAGGCTGGCGGGCGAGCCATCGTAGCCGTCCGGGATCACCGTGCCGCCGTCGAGGCCATCCTCGGTCACGGCGGCCCAGCGGGTGCTCGGGGTCCACAGCGATTTCATGAACGGCCGGTCGACGCCGGGCAGCAGGAACAACTCGTCGTTGAGCCGTTGCAGGGTGTCGAGGTAGGCGCGGTCGTAGATGGTGCCGCCTTTCGCTTCCACGGCGATGCGCACCGAATTGCCCAGGCCATTCAGATCGCTCTTGTTGGCCAGGTAGTTCGCCACGTAGGGATGGGCGCTGGGGATCATCTTCTCGAAGCTGGCATTGAGCTTGATGCGCGTGGCCTGGAAGCCCAGCACGATCGTCGCCAGCAGGCAGAGGAAAATGACCAGTGGCCGGTGGTTGAACAGCGCGCGTTCGCCAAGATTGCCGGACGCGGTGTCGAAGTCTTCGAGTCGCCGTATGACCGGCTGTTGTTCCAAGTCGTGATCTGTGTTCATGATGCTCCAACCATGTTCGTATGAGAGAGGGGAGTGACACGGGCGGCTCATGGCGGATTACGCGCTTCGCGCTAATCCGCCCTACGTGTTTCCGCGTTACGGCACGCGCCGCAGGCCGCGCAGTCCCGCCACCACCAGCGCGCCGTC
>DATMSN010001026.1:0-1635 GCA_035565375.1 Duganella sp.
ACGCCGTGCGGGCGCTGACGCTGCCGGTGCTCACCGGGCTGGCCATCGCCACCGTGAGCGCGGTGCTGCTGTGGGGTTGAGTCGGCCCCGAGTCCGACGTTTGGCCGCGCCTGCAAGACGGACGCTGTCCGACCGCGCGCCCTCAGGAGCAGGCATAGCTCGCAGCCAGGTTGGGGTCGCCCGACGTGTAGTTCGCCTTCAACGGATAGAGGCACAGCGGCCGTGACTTCACGACCGGAAAGCTGGCACTGGCGAGCGTCGCCGCCTCCACGCGCGTCGGCGGCTCGATGCCTTTTTCCACCCAGGCGGTCAGCAGCTCGTAGAGCTGCGCGTTGGTCGGCAGCGGCGGATTCGCATTGGCGTTGGATGTGCCATTGCCGAAGCCGTGGCCCATGCCGGGAACAAGGTAGAGCCGATAGAAGCCCTGCGTGGCCGCGACGCCGCCCATCTGCGCGGCGACGCGGCTGTAATAGTTGATCGTGCCTTGCGGCGGGATCAACGTGTCGGCGAGCCCATGGTAGGAGATCAGCTTGCCCTTGCGGTCTCGAAAAGCGCTCAGGTCCGCGCTGTCGGTGTTGATGTTGGCGAAGGCGGTTTGCAGCGCCACGCCGCGATCCCACGCGTTGGCGAGCTGCGGGTAGGTGAGCGACTTCCAGCCGTCGGCCCCGTTGCCCGTGGCGTTGAGGAAGCTGGGCGTCGCGATCGTCGGGTCCTGCAGTTCGAGCGCCGCCATGTCGCTGGAGATGAGGAACGGCGTGGCGCCGGCCAGGCCCATGAGACTGGCGCCGCGCGCCAATCCGTACCACTTCTGCGAAGGCGCGGTGACGGCCGCGAACCCGTTGTCGGCCGCAGGGTTCGGCGCGGCGCCGTCGGCCGTCTGGCCGTACCAGAACTTGTTGAACGCGAGCGCCTGGGCCGGTGTCACGCAGCCCGCGGTGGCGTTGGTGCCGCCATCGGCGGTGCAGATCACGGACGCGTCGGTGGTCGGGTCGTAGCGACAGGCGGACGGGTCCGGCACGTAGCCGAGGTGAACGCCGCCGACCATGTCGCAGGCATTGATCGCGGCGTTCGAGACCGTCGTGTGCTGGGCCGCCGTGATCGCCACGCCGCCCAGGTCGCGCTGCACGACGATCTGCGGATAGAGCTCGGTCGTGATGAACTTGGTCCAGTTGTTGGCGGGCGCACCGGCCAGGATGCCGTCGAAGTCGGCGGGGTTGGCCTGGGCCTCCTTGAGCCCCTGCCGTCCACCGGTGGAGAAGCCGTTCCAGTAGGCGTACTTCGCGTCCTCGCCGTAGTAGGCCTTGGCCAGCGCCTTGGTCTTGACGGCCATCTCGTGGATGCCGCGCTCCGAGAAATCCTTCCATAGGACCGTGTTGATGGTGCCGTCGGGGTTCATCGCGAACGAGCCGTTGCTGATGGCATGGCCCGTGTCG
Organism: Duganella sp.; assembly: GCA_035565375.1. Classification (GTDB taxonomy): domain Bacteria; phylum Pseudomonadota; class Gammaproteobacteria; order Burkholderiales; family Burkholderiaceae_D; genus Rugamonas. Next base: position 1,434 of record DATMSN010001026.1, read on the forward strand.
GTGGTGGCGGAAACCGCGCCCTCCACGCCCGCGGTGTCGCTGGCCGATCCCGCGCTGCCGGAGATCGGCGTGATGCCGGTGAGGGTGCCCTGGGTGCCGCCCGCCCAGCCGCCGCCGCCCTTGACGTGGATGCGCCTGTTCCAGTTGGCCGGCGTGGGCAGCCAGATCTCGATGCCGATGCCCGGCGAGGTGGACGGCGCGC
>DATMSN010001027.1:0-3892 GCA_035565375.1 Duganella sp.
CGCAGCGGCCGCCGCGCCGCCGCCGGCGCCCAAATTCTTCAGCAACACCTGGTCCTACGAGGGCGAGACCGGCCCCGCCAACTGGGGCAAGATCAATCCCGCCTGGGCCAAGTGCGGCAGCGGCAACCGCCAGTCGCCGATCGATATCCGCGACGGCATGAAGGTGGAGCTCGAGCAGATCTCGTTCGACTACCATCCGTCCACGTTCAACGTCACGGACAACGGCCACACGGTGCAGGTGATGGTCGGCAGCGGCAACTTCCTGACGGTGCAGAACCGCATGTATGAACTGATCCAGTTCCACTTCCACCGGCCGTCGGAGGAGCGCATCAACGGCAAGGGCTACGAGATGGTGGTGCACCTGGTGCACAAGGACGGGGAAGGGCGCATCGCCATGCTGGCGCTGCTGCTGGAGCGCGGCAAGCCGCAGCCGGTGGTCCAGACCGTGTGGAACAACCTGCCGCTGGAAAAGCTGGAGACGCTGGCGCCGTCGGTGGTGCTCGATCCGATGGAGCTGCTGCCGGCGCGCCGCGATTACTTCACCTTCATGGGGTCGATGACGACGCCGCCCTGCCAGGAGGGCGTGTTATGGCTGGTGATGAAGGAGCCGATCCAGGCCTCGCCGGCGCAGATGGCGCTGTTCAGCCGCCTCTATCCGCTCAATTCCCGGCCGATCCAGCCGAGTTCCGGCCGCATCATCAAAGAGTCAAACTGATTCAGTCGGCGCAGATGCGGTGCTTGCCGGTCCAGGCGGCGCCGGCTTCGAGCGGTTTCTGGTCCACGCGCGCCGGCTCGATGCAGACGAAGCGCAGATACTCGTCGTCGGCCAGGTCGACCAGCGCGGCGGCGTCGGCCTGTCCCGGATTCCACACCACCCATTCGCTGAAGTCGTGCTGGTCCAGCCGCAAGGTGGCGTTGGCCGTGTTCAGCGTCAGCGACGGCGTCGATTGATACAGGCGGTCGTGCTTCTCGGTGAAGTGCAGCGCCGGATGCTCCTGCGTGGCCGTGTTCAGATGGTGGTCGGTGTAGCGCTGGTGCTGCAGGCCGCTGATGCTGGTCGCGCTCAGGTGGCCGACGTCGTAGTAGGTGTGCAGCGCCACGCCGAACGGGAACGCCGTCTCGCCGCTGTTACGCACCGTGAACGCGAAATCGAGCGCGTCGCCGTGCAGCGTGAAGCGCAGCGTCAGCGCGAAGGCGTGCGGCCACGCCTGCGCGTGTTCCGCCTCCAGATCGTCCTGATCGAGGCTGAACTCGAGGAAGGACTGGCCGCCGTCGCCGCCGCTGTCGGTCAGGCGCCAGGTGCTGACGCGCGCAAAACCGTGGCGCAGGCCGGGGCCGCGCACATTAAACTGCGGGAAGATGACCGGCACGCCGCCGCGTATCGCCTTGCTGCCGTCGAGCGGGGTGCGCGAACTGACGAACAGGCGCTCCTTGCCGTCGCCGGTTTTCCAGGACAGCAGATGGGCGCCGAACGGCGACACCGTCACCTGCGCGCCATCGGCGGCGGTCAGTCGCACCGCGGGCAGCGCGCCGAATTCTGTCATCGTAACTACAGCCATGGTTCTTCCATAAAATAAATGAGGTGATCGATAGTGGTCACGTCGTGGTTCACGTCAGCCGGTTCTTCGCCAGCGGCGGATTCTTGGCGAAATAGCGCCGTATGCCCTTGACGATGGCGTCGGCCAATTGGTTCTGGTAGCCGTCGTCGAGCAGCTTGGCCTCCTCCTCCGGGTTGGAGATGAACGCCGTCTCGATCAGGATCGACGGAATGTCGGGCGCCTTGAGCACCGCGAAGCCGGCCTGCTCGACCGAGCCTTTGTGCAGGCGGTTGATGCCGCCGATCTCGCCGAGCACCGATTTGCCCAGCTTGAGGCTATCGTTGATCTGCGCCGTGGTCGACAGGTCGAACAGCACGCCGGCCAGCTGGCGGTCGTGGTTCTTGACGTTGACGCCGCCGATGGTGTCGGCCTCGTTCTCCTTGTCCGCCAGCCAGCGTGCGGCCGTCGAGCTGGCGCCTTTTTCCGACAGCACGAACACCGACGAGCCGCGCGCGGTCGGCTGCACGAAGGCGTCCGCGTGGATCGACACGAACAGGTCGGCCTGCACCTTGCGCGCCTTTTCCACCCGTTTTCCCAGCGGGACGAAGTAATCGCCGTCGCGCGTGAGCATCACGCGCATGTTGGGATGGTCCTCCAGCTTGGCCTTGAGCCGCTTGGCGATGGCTAGCACGATGTCCTTTTCCCTGCTGCCGTTCTTGCCGGAGGCGCCCGGGTCCTCGCCGCCATGGCCGGGATCGAGCGCGATGGTGATCATCCGCACCACGTTGTTTTTCTCTGCCTTCTCGGCGGCCCTGGACTGCGCCTCGGCGGTCTTGACCTGGTTGCGCAGTTCGGTGCGCGGCTCGGCCTTCATGTCCGGCTTGAGCGCCTCCATCTGCGCCTGCGGCGTCTGCGGCGCGTTGGCGGCGATCTCCGCCTCGCCCGGTTTGAGCGGCGGCATGTCGGCTTTCGGCGCGGCGCCGGTGCTGTCCGACGGCGGCTTGCCGTCGCTCGACCAATTGCCCTTTTCGATCATCGCGGCGATCGGGTCGGCCTCCTTGACGGGGTACAGGTCGAAGATCAGGCGGTCCTTGTAGTGACCCGCCGGCGGCAAGGTGAAGACCTGCGGCCGCACTTCCTCCTTCAGGTCGAACACCAGGCGCACCACGTTGGGCCGGTTCTGGCCCACGCGCACCTGCTTGATGTACGGGTCGTTGGACTGGATCTTGGCGACCAGGCTTTTGAGCGTCGGATTGAGCTCCAGCCCTTCGATGTCGACCACCATGCGTTCCGGGTCCTTGACGATGAAGTGGGTGGCCTTGAGGACGGCGTCGTTCTCCAGCGTGACGCGGGTGTAGTCGTCGGCCGGCCACACGCGCACGGCCAGGATTTGCGCCGCGCTGGCGCGCAGCGGCGCGGCGAGCGATGTCACCGACAGCATCAGGGTGGCGCCGGCCTTCAGGACGGTGCGCCGCGAGACGGCCGGAGTGGACTCCGCGCTCACATGTTGGGAGCGAATTTGAGGCTTTGAAGGCATGAGTTACCCAGGGCGGTAGACGCCTGCAATTCTACATCACGGCCGTTGCCGGCCACGGTCAAATACAGGTCGATATCGGGCGGCGGCAGCACGCGGTCGGCTTTTTCAGGCCATTCGACGATGCAGATGTTGTCCCCGTTGAAGTCTTCACGGAAGCCGGCGTCGAGGAATTCCTCGGCGCTGCCCATGCGGTACAGGTCGAAATGGATGACGTCCACGGCGCGGCCGCCGAGTTGTATCCGATATGGTTCCGACAAGGTGTAGGTCGGGCTTTTGACGGTGCCGACATGGCCCGCCGCGTGCAGCAGCGCGCGCGTGAGGGCGGTTTTGCCGGCGCCCAGATCGCCGTGCAGGTGGATCGCCAGGCCGGGCGCCAGCGCCCGCGCCAGTGCCGCGCCCAGTGCCGCGGTGCCGGCTTCGTCGTGGAGATGGGCTTTGAAGTGCTGCATCGAATAGAATGTCATGTTGGTTGAATCGCCAGCCATTGTAACCGCCCGCGTCCCTGTCAAACCACTGATGTCCTTGCCAGAATCCAATTTAGCCGAACTCGCCCTCAGCATCAAGCGCTGGGGTGTGGAGCTGGGCTTCGCCGAAATCCGCATCACCGACATCGACCTTAGTCACGCCGAGGCGGGCCTGCGGGCGTGGCTCGACGCCGGCATGCATGGTGAAATGGACTACATGGCCGCCCACGGCATGCTGCGCGCCCGCCCGGCCGAACTGGTGCCCGGCACGGTGCGGGTGATCAGCGCGCGCATGAACTATCTGCCGAGGGAGGCGGAAAGCGGGGAGGAAGCGGGCGGCGGGCAGGAGGCGG
>DATMSN010001028.1:0-1888 GCA_035565375.1 Duganella sp.
CCGGCGCCTTCGCGCTGGCGGTGGTCGACGAGCGCGCCGGCGAGGCGCTGCTGGCCACCGACCACATGGGCAGTTTCCCGCTGCTGTATCAGCAGCAGGGCGAGACGCTGGTGTTCGCCAGCTCTGCCCAGGCGCTGCGGCGCCACCCGCTGACGCCGGCCGAGATCGATCCGCAAGGCCTGTACAACTACGTGTTCTTCCACATGATCCCGGCGCCGGGCGGCATCTACCGGCACCAGCAACGGCTGCTGCCGGGCAGCTGCGTGCATTACCGCCAGGGCAGGCTCGAGCCGCACACCTACTGGCGCATGCGCTTCGAAGAACGGGTCGACGCGCCGTTCCCGCAGTTGAAGGAGGAGTTCCGCCAGGTGCTGCGCGCCAGCGTGCGCGACAGTGTGGGCGATGCGAACGCTGGCGGCGGCAAGGTCGGCGCCTTCCTTAGCGGCGGCACCGACAGCTCGACCTTGGCCGGCATCCTGTGCGAGACGGGCGGGGCGCCGGCGCAAACGTACTCGATCGGCTTCTCGGCCGACGGCTACGACGAGATGTCGTACGCCCGGCTGGCCTCGCGCCATTTCGGCACCGACCACCACGAATACTATGTGACGGCCGACGACGTGGTCGACATCATCCCGCGCATGGCGCGCGCGTTCGACCAGCCGTTCGGCAACGCCTCGGCCGTGCCCGCCTATTATTGCGCGCGGATGGCGGCGGCCGACGGCGTCACCCGCATGATAGGCGGCGACGGCGGCGACGAACTATTCGGCGGCAACGAGCGCTACGCGCGCCAGCAAGTGTTCGCGCTGTACCAGAAGGTGCCGGCGCTGCTGCGCGAGGGGCTGCTGGAACCGGCGCTCAACCATTTTCCCGGCGCCGACCGGGTGGCGCTGCTGCGCAAGGCGCGCAGTTACGTGGCGCAGGCGTCGGTGCCGATGCCGGCGCGGCTGGAAACTTACAATCTGCTCAACCGCTACGGCGCGGCCGAGGTGTTCGAGCCGGGCTTGCTGGCCGGCGCCAACACCGGGCGCCCGCTGGACGAACTGGCCGCCGCCTACGGCCAGAGCGACGCCGACAGCCTGATCAACCGCATGCTGGCGCTGGACCTGAAAATCACGCTGGCCGACAACGACTTGCCCAAGGTGCGCCAGGCGTGCGCGTTGGCAGGCGTCGAGGCCGCGTTCCCGTTCCTGAGCGCGTCGATGGTGGCGTTTTCGGCCCGGTTGACGCCGCGCCAAAAGCTCAACGGCCGCCAGCTGCGCTACTTCTTCAAGCAGGCGCTCGACGACTTCCTGCCGCGGGAGATCATCCACAAGGAAAAACACGGCTTCGGCCTGCCGTTCGGCGTGTGGATGCAGCAGTATCCGCGGCTGCGCGAGCTGGCCGGCGACAGCCTGCAATCGCTGCGCCGGCGCGGCGTCGTGCGCGGCGAGTTCATCGACCGCCTGCTGGGCCACCACGTGCGCGAGCACGCCGGCTACCACGGCACGATGGTGTGGGTGCTGCTGATGCTGGAGCAGTGGTACCAACAACACCAGCAACCCCGGGATTGATGCGATGCGCGTGTGCCTGACCATCGATACCGAGTTCAGCATCGCCGGCGCCTTCGCCGACCCCGCGCTGCGTCCGGTCGGCGCGCAGATGGTGCGTTGCGACGTCGACGGCCGCTCGCAGGGCCTCGACTTCATGCTCGATTGCTTCGCGCGCAACGACATCACCGCGACGTTCTTCATCGAAACGCTGCAGCGCCACTACTTCCGCGACGATCCGATGCGGCCGCTGGCGCAGCGCATCGCCGCCGCCGGGCACGAGCTGCAACTGCATGCCCATCCATGCTGGGCCGTGTTCCAGCACGACGACTGGGCCGAGCGCGTGCGGCGCGAGCCGCGCC
>DATMSN010001029.1:0-1609 GCA_035565375.1 Duganella sp.
GCCCAACCCGCCGCTGACCTCCTCGCTGCTGCGCCTCGCGCAGGCCTATCTGGGCCAGTGCGGCCCCTCCGATCCCGGCACCTTGGCCGCCGTCAAGCAACGCCTGATGGCGCTGTTGCCGCCGGCAACGGAGCAGGCTTCGCCCGCGCTGCGCCAATTGCACCTGTTCCTGCCGGTGCTGCTGCTGAACGCCGCGCGTCCGCGCACCGCGCACCAGCGCGACATGGCGCTCGCCAAGATCGCCGTGCTGCTGGCCGGCGCGCGCCGCCAGCCTTGCGCTAAGCTTTAATCCAAAGATACGATCCGTTGGCGACTTGCTCGAACATGTCGTCGTCCATCTGGAAGATATTGTCGCGCCAATAGCGCCCGTGCTCGGCGTAATGGGCCAACAGCTCGGTCAGCCAATCGCCGCCGACCTCGTCGCAAAACTCCACCCGCACGATCATGACGATGCCGCCGGTGTCCGCGTCCATGCCGAGCTGGGCCTGGTCCTGGGCGTAGATCACCAGGTTCGCCTCCAGCAGCAGCCGGAACGCCTTGAGCGTGCGTCCGCTGCTGACGATGCCGTAGTTAAAATGGAGATAGAGCGCGTTCGGATCGACCTCGACATGATCGACCAGCACATCGAAGCCTTCCACCTCGAGCGTGCGATGTTCGAGCACGGCGGCGGCGTCCGGGATGTCCATGCTGACGCACAAATCATGGAGGACGGCTTCAAAGCGTGCTGCGCTCACGGTGGGGTCCGATCAAAAAAGAGGATGTAAAAAAACCGGCTGGCGCCGGTCGCAAAGGATGGGTGCGGAACGCCGACCTGCCGGTCCAGGCGTTCCGCGCCGGTGCCGCGCCGGTGGGCGCGGCGGCGGACACATTATTGCGCCAGCGACTTCACGCCCTTGCCCAGTTCTTCCTGCACGTGGCACAGGGCTTCGTTCAGCGCGATCTCGTTCTGGATCTTCGCCATCTCGGTTTGGGCGGCCATGGTGATGGCGGCCGAAGCCTGGGCGGCGGAGATGGTGGCTGCTGCCGAAACGGCTTCTGCCGACGAACCTGCCAGGGCGCTACCAGCTGCGAATTTGCTCATGATGATGATCCTTAATAGTTAGAAAAAGAGGTTGAGATGCGATTTAAACAACGAGACTGCGGGTGCTACGGTATGAAAGGCATACAACATGCCACTGGTGCTACGGGTACTACGGTCTTAAACTTGTTGCGGCCGCCGGCAGGCAAATCTGGCTGGCCGCCAGCAGGCCCGCGTGCAGGGTCTGCTTCTCCTTGCGCAGCATCGGGTCCGCCTCGACGGCCCAGTTGGCGAAGGCGTCGGCGCTCCGTGCGAGCGCGCCCGCCACCGCCGCGCAGCGCGGGTCGCCGGGATCGGCCTCGAGCAAAACCTGAAAACGCTCCATGTCGGTAACGATGTCGGGGGTTAGCAATGGAAACATGTCGCTCTCCTAGGGTCAGTGGGCATCGGCCAGGGCCGGCGCCGGAAAATGTTTGCTGCCGTCGAGCGACTGCACATAGCGCAGGCCGCCGGCGTCGAGCGCGGAATCGCTGTCGGCCACGCTCCAGCCGGGCCGCACCTCCGTCACCCGGGAGTCGAGCTGGCGCACGG
>DATMSN010001030.1:0-2004 GCA_035565375.1 Duganella sp.
CGCTGGTGCCGGCCGCGCCGGCCGCGTACTCGATGCGCAGCGCGATGTTGCCCAGGATGTCGAGTTTGAACTCGGTCAGCTGCGCGGGCGCCGCCACCACGCCGGCCACGCCGGCGGTCTGGAACTTGGCCACGGCGATGGTCCGGCCGAGTTTGTCGTAATAAGTGTAGACATTGCCGCCGAGCGCGTCGCTGACGAGGTTCTGGTTGCCCAGCGCGTCGTAGCCGTAGCGCGTGTCGAGGTTGCCGGTCGCTTGCTGGCCGTTGCTGACAAAGCTAACGTTGAGCTTGCTTTGCCGGATCAACTGGCCGGCCAGGTTGTAGGCCGAGCTGGTGGTGCGGTCCAGGCCCACCGCCGCCGGCGGCGGGGCGCCGCCGTCGGCCTTGGTGTCGTCCCAGGCGTTGGCGGTGCTGTACTCGGTCTGCGTGACGACCCGGTTGACGCCGTCCCAGGTGTAGCGGAAGGTGGTCACGTAGCCGGTGCCGGTGTGGCCGTCGGCGCCGGCCGACAGCGCCGTCACCTGCGCCGTGCGGTTGCCGCGCAGGTCGTAGAAGTTGCGTGTTTCGGCGGCGTCGGTGACGCGCGCGCCGGCGGTGATGCTGCCGTCGCTGTTGATGATGCTCACGGCGGCGCCGTAGACCGATTGCGCCCGGATCTGGCCGAAGCGGTCGTAGGCGGTGTCGGTGGTCTTGCCGGCGTTGATGTAGGGGCGTCCCGAGGTGCTGTGCTGGTCGAATACGGCGGTGACCGGTTCGCTGGTCTTGACCAGGCGACCGAGCACGTCGTAGGCGTTGTTGATGGTGCGGTCGTTGGCGCCGTCGGCCTGGATGCGGGCGGCGAAGGCGCCGGCGCCCAGTTTGTCGGGCGTGGGCGCGCCGGCCTTCGCCTGCTGGTTGTAACGGGTGAGGGCGGTGACGTCGCCGAAGGCGTTGTGGTCGTAGCCGGTGACGTAGCCCAGGGCGTCGACGTCGTAGCGGACCTGGCCGCGCGCATCGTAGACCTTGTAGCTGACGTTGCCGGCGGCGTCGCGGTTGGCGACGGCCTCGCCGAAGGCGTTGTAGACGACGGTGTTGACGCGGTCGCCCGAATCCTTTTCCCACACCGCCGCGTTCGACGCCGACTTGGGGTCGGCGGCATCGTAGATCCTGGCCGTTTGCCGTACCGTGCTGGTCTGGCGTCCGACCAGGTCGTAGCCGTAGACGGTGGCGCGGGCCTGCTTGGTGCCGGCGGCCTCGAGGCGCGAAATCAGATTGCCCAGCGTGTCGTACTGCATGATGGTGACCATCACCTGCCCCATGCCGGCGCCCCAGGCGCCCATGGCGGCGTTGAAGTCGGCCTCGTAGCTGGTCACCTGCGGGCTGGTCTCGCGGATCAGATGGCCAGCCGCGTCGTACGCGTAGGTCCAGGTGTTGCCGGCCTTGTTGGTGAAGCTGGTTTTGCGGCCGAGCGCGTCGTAGCCATAGTATTCGGTGATGCGCAGCGCGTCGGTCGAGCTGAGCAGATTGCCCGCGCCATCGTAGGTGAAACTGTTGATGCCGACCGACTTGGCGGCGATCTGGCGGTCGGCCTCCTTGGTCAGCGCCGCCACGTCCAGCGGGTCGACCAGGATGGTCGTTGGCGGCGCCAGGAAGTCGCGCGTCTCGACCAGTTGGCCCAGCGCGTTGTAGACGTTCTCCTTCAGATAGCCGGCCGGGTCGACCGTGAAGCGCAGCTTGCCCTGGCGGTCGTAGGCGTAACGCGTCACGCGGTCGACGCCGGCGGTCGGACGCGGGCCGGTGAGGGCGGCCGTGAGCGGGGTCAGCGCGGCGAACTCGGCCGAGCTCAGTGGCGCCGCGTACTGCCCGGTGGCGGCGAGGTTGCCGAATTCGTCGTAGCGGTAGTCGCTCACCTGGCCCAGCGCGTCGATGGTGTAGGCGGCGCGGTTGTCGCGGTCGTAGATGGTGCGGGTGACGCGGTCGGCGGCGGTGAGCGCGGGGTTGTAGGCGGCCGTGACGGTCGCCGCCG
>DATMSN010001031.1:0-3118 GCA_035565375.1 Duganella sp.
GTGGACCGAGGCGCAGGACGGTGGCGATCCGGCCCGTCCGGTGGTCGACGGTATCCGCGACCTGGTGTATCTGCAGGCGGCGCCGTTCGCCGAGCCGCCCAAGGTGCTGGCGCGGCTGACGATGCGCTACGCCGGCATCGCGTGGGGCAGGGACGACGTCGCGCTGATCAACGAGCGCTGGCACAAGACGCGCGACTACAAGCAGTGGATGATCGCCCCCGGCCACCTGTCGACGCCGCCGGAGCTGATCTACGCCGGTTCGTACGAGGACCGCTACAGCAGCCCGGGCTCGCCGGTGATGCGCGCCGACGTCTCGGGTTTCCCGCGCCTGCTGATCGGGCCGGGCACCACCATCCTGCTCGACGGCGCCGGCGCCACGCCGGACGGCGATCGTCCGTTCATCGATCGCCTGAGCCTGACGACCAAGCAGAAAACGCGGCTGTTCCAGAGTGAGGCGCCGTATTTCGAGAACGTGGCGGCGGTGCTCAACGACGACGGCACCTTGCTGCTGACGACGCGCGAGTCGCCCACCGAGCGGCCCAACTATTATCTGCGCGACCTGGCCAAGCCGGCCGGCGAGCAGCTGCGGGCGCTGACCGATTATCCGCATCCGACGCCGCAGTTGAGGGAAGTGCGCAAGGAGCAGATCCGCTATCCGCGCAACGATGGTGTCGAGCTGACGGCCACGTTGATGCTGCCGCCCGGCTACGAGCAAACGCGCGACGGCCCGCTGCCGCTGCTGATGTGGGCTTATCCGCAGGAGTTCAAATCGGCCGGCGCGGCCAGCCAGACCACCGGTTCGCCTTACCGTTTCAATGCGGTCAGCTATTGGGGGCCGGCGGCCTTCCTGGCGATGGGCTATGCGGTGCTGGACAATCCGTCCTTCCCCATCATCGGCAGCGGCGAGCAGGAGCCCAACGACACCTATCTGCCGCAGCTGGTGGCGGACGCGCAGGCGGCGGTGGACGAGGTGGTGCGGCGCGGCGTGGCCGACCGCCACCGCATCGCCATCGGCGGCCACTCCTACGGCGCCTTCATGACCGGCAATCTGCTGGCGCACACGCGCCTGTTCCGTGCCGGGATCGCGCGCAGCGGCGCCTACAACCGCACGTTGACGCCGTTCGGCTTCCAGTCGGAGGAGCGGCCGTTTTGGCAGGCGCAGGCCGTGTACCAGGCGATGTCGCCGTTTAATAACGCCGACAAGATCAAGGACGCGATGCTGCTGATCCACGGCGAGGAGGACAGCAATTCCGGCACGTTCCCGCTGCAGAGCGAGCGCATGTTCCAGGCCATCAAGGGGCTGGGCGGGACGGCGCGGCTGGTGATGCTGCCGAAGGAATCGCACGCCTACCGTGCGCGCGAGTCGATCCTGCATATGCTGTACGAGACCAACGCCTGGCTGGACAAATACGTGCGTCAGGCGAAACCGGTGTAGTGGGCGGGCGGCGTAGAATGGACGTTCGCCCTCTATCTGGAGTGAAGATTATGGAACACGCCACCTCGCATCGCGCGCCCGATCCGCAGCCGGATGATGATACGGCGCCGCCGTCGCCACCGCATGTGCCGCAGCCGGTGCCGCAGGACGATCCGGTGCCGGACCACAATCCGAGCTGACGCCGGGAATGATGTGATATCGGGGATCACGCATGGCCGATTACGGCGTTCCTCCTCTTAAGGCCTACCGGCCAGGTAGGCCGCCCCTTCGATGGGCCACCGGGGCGGTTAGCGGGCCTCGCCCGCTAATCCGCCCTACGAGGGTGTGAATTTTTCGATTTTTCGTTTCATTCTGATGGACGAGTTCTGGCCTGTTGGCATTTGGCCATCGCGAGATGTTTTACAGGGGTGAAAGCTATCTTGCTTGTTTGGAGAGCCCAGCAGGGCCTTTTGATGGGGTAAAGCGGGGAATTGAGGGGCGCTGCGGTTTCAGCAGGTGGTTTTTGCCAGCGGTTGGCGCAACAGCGCTGGTGCCAGCGCGACCGTACGCATCAGGTTGTGCGCCAGCGCGAACAACATCACCACGCACCGCGCCTTTTTGATGCCTCGCACCGTCAGCCGCGTCAAACCCCGCTGCCTGGCGATGGCGTTCACGCACTCCGCTGTGGACGCCCGTTGTTTATATATCTCCTGTGCGTCCTCGCTGCCCATGCGCGCACGCCATCTCGCCATTTCCGGGCTGTCCGTGGGGTGTGGATCGAACGGCCTCAATTTTGATTTGCGATTGTCCGGCACTGGCGCGTAGACCCGCACCTGTTTCTCGGCAGCGGTGATCTGTTCGCGGGTGACAAAACCACCGTCAACCAGGTATTCGTCTGGACAGCGGCCATAGCGCCGTTGCAGTTGCTCTATCATCGGACACAGTTGCCCTTGATCGACCCCGGCGTTGACCATGTCCACACCGACGATTACCTGCGTTTGCGTGTCGCTGCAGAGTTGCGCATTGAGCGCCGCGTTGTAGCCGCCGTTGGGCATCTTCATCAATCGGGCGTCGGCGTCGGTAGTGGAGGCACGCGCCTCACTAACTTTTTTTTTACCCCTTCCCACCTGCTTGAGCTTGATCTCCTCAAGCTCGGGCAAGGCGTTCAAGGCGGCGGTGATTTTCCGTTCGCGCTCTTGCGCTGCACGCTCGCGGGCGGCCTGCGTGCGCCGGCTTAACGCCGAGGGATCGTTTTCCACCTCCGCTTTCAACGCGGCCACATGCTTGCGCGCGTCGGTCAACATGCTTTCAAGCCTGACGCGGCGGCGCAACGACGACACGCCGGCGCTGGCACGCACCCGGATGCCATCGTGCGCCACGCGTTTCATCGTGATCACACCGGCGACGGCCAGCCTGGCCACACTCATGCTGAGCAAGTCGTCGAGCATCTCATCGTGCTGAACACGAAACGCCGCCAGCGTCCGATAGTTGACTGACACGCCGCCACACAACCAGCGATAGGCATCATGGGACTGGCACAGCCGCGCCAGCGCCCTGGCCGAGCCCATGCTTTCCAGCGTGGCGTACAGCCACAGCGACAACAGAATTTCCGGCGCGATCGGCGTGCGGCCGACGCCGCCCTCAACGGCGCGAATGCGCGCGTACAGCTTCGACAAATCCAGCCGTTCGACGTACGCCCACACC
>DATMSN010001032.1:0-5599 GCA_035565375.1 Duganella sp.
CAGATGGGCGGCCGCGGCCGCGCCGGCCGGGCCGGCGCCCGCGATAATCACGTCGCCATCGCGCGCGGCGGCAATTTTCAGAGTCAGCATGGTCGAGGCCGGGACACGGGAATTTTTCAGTATCGGAGGAATCCGGAGCGAGTTTGATGATCTGGCGCAAGGCTGCTTCTGATCGGGTTAAAGCGGCGGCGTCAATGTCGAATCAGGGTACGCATAGCAAAGTGCGACAACGCTAGCAGATTCTATTTGCGGCAAGATCCCATCCGCCAAACGTATTTCCCGCAACGCCGCCCGCGATTTTCTGCTGTGTACATTTCCATTTAGCCTTCGAAAACTTGAGGCCGACGTGCTCCGATAGCAAGTCGCCCTCATGGATAGTCGGGAAGACCCCGCCGATCAGAACGTTTTCCAGCATTATTTCGAAATATCTGATGCGCTCGCCATTTCCATCCGCGCGCATGAATTCCAACGTGGCTGTCGGGATGGTTCTCCCGGGTGAACAGGCCTGAAGCTATGCGGGCATCTTGAGCGTGCTCATCACTCTTGTACCTGTCGCTGCTAGTGTCGAGCTTCTATCCACGGCAAGCCTACATGGCGATCAGGAGGATTTCATGGCCACTTCCGCAGTTCGTTCGCATCCCAACGCGAATCTCTCGCTCAGCAACGACGCTCGAAGCCGCATGCGAAATCGGCGTGAAGGCGTTGTCCGTGGCTACTACAATGATGGTCGCGGAAATCGTGGGCACTGTAGTTACGGCATTGGGATTTTGGCGCATCATGGACCGTGTACAGCGGAGGAGTTGCGAAGGCCGTTGACGAGCGCCCAGATGGAAGCCTCATTCGCAAGCGCTATCCGTGAGGCCGAGAGTACGGTCCGGCGAAACGTCACCAATCGGCAGCTGACGCAAGCGCAATTTGATGCATTGGTAAGCTACGCATTCAATACTGGTGGGCGTGGAGCACGGGAGACCTTTCAACGTGTCGATAGCGGCGATTTGCGAGGAGCTGCGAATCTGATCTTGAGTAACACGTATTCAACTCAAGGTGGACGCCGCGTGTTCATGCCTGGATTGGTTCCCCGCCGGCGTGAAGAAAGCGCCCCGTTCTTGGAGGCACGTTAAATCATGAAGCGCAATTGGGTTTTTGCCGTTTTGCTTTTTCTCACTTCCTCGCCCTATGCGGTTTGCGCGGAGGCAGGTTCCGTGTTGATTGGGCGTTGGACGGTGACCGGCACTGCCGACGCGCAAGAAACAACGTCGCTTTCCAGCGACGATGCCGATAAGTTGGCTGGCACGGAACTCGTTGTCGCGCCTGAGTCCGTGCGATTCTCGGACGAGACGTGCGACAAGCCAATATTCAAGCAGACTCGTCAAAGTGCAGCGAGCTTTTTCCGACGTGAATATAAAATAGACCCTATCCACCTGCGCTTGCCTCATCTAGTCGCTGAGATTGAGATAGTTTGCCAGGCGCCTTCCCCAATCAGCTTTGTCTATCTCAAGGACAAGAGGCATATTGTCTTTTACTGGAAAGGCTTCTTTCTGAACGCAGAAAAACGAATCGATGGCAAGCCGTAGGGGACCGAAGTCGTTGTCAGCATGGTGGCCCAGTGCCAGCGGGGGGCCTATGTCCTTCGTCAAGCGGTATAAGCGGCGCGGGGCAATAAAGTGTTCCGTCTCGCATCATGGCGTACATCACGTCGCACCGACGCCTGGCGAGAGCGATTCGCACTTGGTTGTGCCGTTTGCCTTGGCCGATCTTTGGTGCATAGTAAGCTCGCAAGATGTGCCGGCCACCGGATTGAGGAAAATCCCATCAAATCATTCCGAGGATTCTCAAGCTCCCCCGATAACTTGCATCATGATGGCATCCGTCCATCCTTGAAAACGAAAACCTGTTGGCTTGCCGAATGTCCTGTCCTGGCCGGTAGCCGCAGCCGTTAATCAATCGAACCTACGCACCGCGCATCCGCGCAGCGAAGCGAGTCCGCAGAAGCCCGCCGACGACAAATAACGGTGCTTGAGCGAGAACTATGCATGGAACTGCTATCGCCGAGCGAAACAACGATTCTTCATTGGCATAATACTGCAACGGGAGCCACAAAATGAATAGAGCCAGGCCACCGGAGAACGTTGTGACCCACATCGCGGCACGGCCAAAGACGATTCCCAAGGCAAACGATGTACCCGCCACGAAAAGCAAAATCGACAGGAAAGTGGGCCAAAGTTCTGCATGAACGGCACCAACATTGACGCCGAAAATCGCCGCGAGTGCGGTGAACAAAAACGCGCTGATTGCTGCTATCAACTTCATTTAACGATTTTCCTTTTACGCCAATCGATGGCGGGGGAGCTGCTCTTGGCTGGTATGTGTCATGTTCACACCTAGTTGTTAAGGCGGTAGATGTCCTGAATTTCGTCCGAGGACAACTTGGTAAGGCTATCTTCTATTTCCTGCAGTAGCACAGACGCAGGGAAATGTAGGGTGATAATTTCGCCGCCGGGCCGTTCGACTGTAGTCCGGTATTCGTAGGGTAAGTCGCAGTCGTCGCCGAGGTAATCTTCGATGAAGTCAGCCAGCTCATAATCGCCCACAACGACGATGACATGCTCATTGTTGTGCCGTCCGATTTGGATGTGGGGCAAAACCTGCTTCATATTTCCCCCTACAAATTCATATAAAACGCCGATGTTGACCGGTAGCTTATGGCCGGAAGCGGGACCAGACAAACTCTAACCCATCCCCCCTGACAGCCAGTATCAGATCTAGTGTGAGCTACAACAGATTATTTGCCTTTGCGCCACTTGGCTCAATCTCCCGGGAAGACGCCATCTCTTGGGCTGCTTGGTTGTGGGCGCGCGCTCGCCGGCGGCGAAAATCGATTGGCCGGGTCCTTGACACCCGGTCAGCCGGCGTCTTCGTCGTCTTCATCCTCCTCATCTTCCTCATCAGGGCCGTATTCCAACGGCGTCACACCTTCTTGTGCAACGACGCGTGGGTATTCTTGTCCGGCCAAGGCGTCTTTTTCCTTGCCTTTTTTGACGATTTCAAAACGCCAGGAGGCGCCCGCATCGTATTCGTAGTACAGCTTTTTGTTTCGCTCCAGCGGGTAGATATCGCAAAGACGACGATCCCACACGTCGCTGTTGTCAGGGTCCCACTCTCCATCCGGGGTGAACCAGGTCTTCTTACCGCGCAAGCCATTGGCCAAGTAAAAGTCCGACAGGTGATCACCATCGAAATCGACCGTGTCAAGGATCAGGGATGCCAGGTCATCCAGCGTGGAATCCGCAGGCAACTCCAGCACGAAGGAAAACGCCTCGGAAAGATACCTGCCGGAGACGCACTTGATTGAAAGTGTGTAGATGTTTTTCATGGATTGTTTGTTTTGCACATCGTTCGCGTGGGGACTGGGGCCGCGCGGTGGCGGCCGCCGGTATCAGCCGAAAAGTTTCCCACGCAGAAGGCTCATGCCTTGCGCCAGCAGCTCGTTTTGCGGCACTTGGCCGTCCGGCGTGAGCTTGTCTATGATTTGAGGCAACAACTGGGCCAGTCCGGTCGCCGCGTGTTCGGGTTCGACGCCGGCATGCTGGGCGATCCGCGTTATATTTTCCGCGCCCAAGGCGTCAGCGATCTGGTTGCCGGACACCGGATTGTTCTCGCCGCTGCCTATCCATGACGCCACTTGATCCGCGATTCCGCTGGATTGCAACTGTTGCACCAGCCCTTGCAGGCCGCCCGCGCTGTTGATCAAATTCATCACGCCGCCGAGCAAATCGCTTTGCGACACGGGATCCTGCTTCTGCGCGCCCAATGAACCGATGACTTGTCCTGCCAGTTGATCGAGTAATCCCATCATATGCTCCCGGTTGTGGTTGGAAAACGTTGAATTGGCAATACAACTTCGACCCGCAATTAGAGCACAAGTACTGACTTGCCGGGATTCCAGGGGCACAAAAATCGTTTGGGCGCCGCCAACCCCGGCACGACGGCCAATCGACTTTGCCGGCACTACAGCGGCTTGCTGCACAAGCGGAAGTCCGGGTCGTCGGCATAAGGGCGGATGTCGAAACCCAGGCTCGCCATCAGCTTGAGCATGCCGCTGTTTTTACACAGCACCAGGCCGACGATCTCGCTCAGCCCCTTGTCGCGCGCCACGTCCATGATCCCCAACATCAAGCGCGTACCCAGGCCCTGGCCGCTGAACCGGTCGTCGACCAGCAGCGAGAATTCGCAGCTGCTGCGGTCCGGATTGGCGACGTAGCGCGAGACGCCGATGATGCTCGACGTCGCGACGAACTCGC
Source organism: Duganella sp. (assembly GCA_035565375.1). Classification (GTDB taxonomy): domain Bacteria; phylum Pseudomonadota; class Gammaproteobacteria; order Burkholderiales; family Burkholderiaceae_D; genus Rugamonas. Next base: position 4,302 of record DATMSN010001032.1, read on the forward strand.
CGTCGGGCCCGGGCGCGCGCAGCGTCCGCACCGCCACCAGCGCCATTTCGCGGTCGTAGTCGATCAGCGTGTAACGCGCCAGCATGGGCACCGACAGCTCCCGCAGCGACGAGGCGAAGCGGTAGTAGCGTGACTTTTCCGACAGCCCGCGCACCAGCTCCTGCAGCATCGAGGCGTCGTCCGGCTGCACCGGCCGCAAGGTGTACTGGCCGCCGCCGCGCATCGGCCACTCCTGCGTGTAGTCGGACGGGTAGGGCAGGATCGCCAGGTGGTGGTAGTTGTGCGTCGCCGGCGGCGCGGCGTCGATGACGATGCGCGCATCGACCACCAGGGCGCCGTGCTCGTCGACGATCAGCGGATTGATGTCCATTTCCCTGAGCTGTGGGAGCGCGCACACCATCTCCGATACCCGCAGCAGGATTTGCTCGATCGCTTCGCGGCGGGCCGGCGGCGCCCCGCGCCATTCGTCCAGCATCCTCGACGAGCGCACGCGCCCGATCAGCCGCTGCGCCAGGAACAGGTTCAGCGGCGGCAGCTCGACGGCGCGGTCGTTGATCAGCTCCACCATGACGCCGCCGGCGCCGAAGCTGATCGCCGGTCCGAACAGCTGATCCGTGATGACGCCGATGTACAGTTCCCGGCCGTTGCGCTTGCCGGCCATCTTCTGGATCGTCACGCCGTTGATGCGCGCGTCCGGCGCCAGCCTGCCGACGGTGGCCATCATGTCGCCATAGCCGTCGCGCACGGCCGCCGCGTTGCCCAGGTTGAGCGCCACGCCCTGCACATCGGATTTGTGGGCGATGTCGGGCGAATCGATCTTGAGCGCCACCGGGTAGCCCAGCTGGCTGGCGATGAGCATCGCTTCGCCGGCGCTGCGCGCCAGCATGGTTTGCGTGATGGGGATGTGGAACGCCGCCAGCAGCGACTTCGATTCCATCTCGGTGAGCGTTTTGCGCCGTTCGGCCAGTACGCCTTCGATCACCAGGCGGGCGCCGTCCAGATCGGGCTGGTTCAATTGCGACAGCGGGGGCGGGGTTTGACGCAGCAGCAGCTGGTTCTGGTAGAACGATGCGATATTGGAAAAGCCATCGACCGCCGCTTCCGGCGTGCGGAACGTGGCGATGCCGGCGGCGGTGATGATCTGGCGCGCCGACGCGACTTTCTGGTCGCCCATCCAGCACGTCAGCAACGGCTTGCCCAGACCGGCGGCGTCGGCGCTGACGGCGCGCGCCACGGCGCCCGGATCGCTGCCGAGCTTGGGCGAGTAGATCACCAGTATGCCGTCGACCAGGGCGTCG
>DATMSN010001033.1:0-5478 GCA_035565375.1 Duganella sp.
GCCGGGCCGGTGAACGGACGCTTTTTCTTGGCCGGCGCTTCGGCCGCCGCTTTCTTCGCCAGCGCCGCCGCCACGCCTTTCGGGCCGGTTTCGGGCACGCGGTGATCGGCTTCGAAGCCCGGCTCCTCTTCGCGCCGTATCACTTGCCCGGTCAGCGTTTCGATCGCTTTCAGGATCTCGACCTCGTCGGCGCACACCAGCGACACCGCTTCGCCCTCCATGCCCGCGCGGCCGGTGCGGCCGATGCGGTGGATGTAGTCCTCCGCCACTGTCGGCAGATCGAAGTTGACCACCTGCGGCAGCGCTTCGATATCGAGGCCGCGCGCGGCGACGTCGGTCGCCACCAGCAGCTGGACTTCCGCCTTTTTGAATCGGGCCAGCGCCTTCAGGCGCGCGGGTTGGGTCTTGTCGCCGTGGATGGAGTCGGCCGAGATGCCGTGTTCCTGCAGCGTCTTGACCAGCGTTTCGACGCCTTTGCGCGTTTTGACGAACACCAGCACCTGGCCCCAGTCCAGTTTTTTCAGCAGGTGCAGCAGCAGTTCCGGTTTGCGGCGTTTGTCGGTGGGGATCAGCCATTGCTTGACCGTTTTGGTGGCGGTGTTGCTGGCACTGACCTGGATCGATACCGGGTCCTTCAACATCCCCTTGGCCAGCTTGCGGATCTCGTCGGAGAACGTGGCCGAGAACAGCAAGGTCTGACGCTTCTTGGGCAGGGCCGCCAGCAGGATGTCCAGATCGCGCTCGAAGCCCAGATCGAGCATGCGGTCCGCCTCGTCCAGCACCAGCGTCTGCAGCAGCGTGAAGCTGATCGCGCCCTGGTCGTGCAGGTCCTTCAGGCGCCCCGGCGTCGCCACCAGCACGTCCAGGCCCTTGCGCAGCTTGGCGATTTGCGGTTCGATCGGCACGCCGCCATACGCGACGGCGGAGCGCAGCGGCAGATTGCCGCCGTAGGTGCGGAAGCTTTCGTAGACTTGCTCGGCCAGTTCGCGCGTCGGCACCAGCACCAGGCAGCGGATCGCTTTGGGCTCGGTCACGCCGTCCATCGTCAGGCGCTGCAGGATGGGCAGCGCGAAGCCGGCCGTCTTGCCGGTGCCGGTTTGGGCGGCGGCCATCAGGTCGCGGCCGGCCAGTACGACGGGAATGGCCTGTTTCTGGACGGGCGTCGGCTGTTTGTAGCCCAGTGTGTCCAGCGTACGCTGGATTGGATCGATCAGGCCGAGTGCTTGGAAGGTCATGGTGTATGCAGTAAAACGAAAAGAGGGCGCAGTGTAGCCGGTTGTCCCGGCACGTGCGGAATTAGTTGGCCAGGGCCGCGGACCACAGCGACAGTATCTCGCGCACGCGGTCGTCCGGCATGTTGAGCAGATTGTCGCCGACGTACAGTTCCACCGAGCTGCGGTCTTGCAGTGCCCCGTGGCTGGCGCCATTGAACAGCCACACGCCATGCTGCTCGGCGATGCGGTTGCGGATGTCGAGCGCGCGGTCGCGTCCCACCGGCAGATGCAGGTGCAGCATGCTGGCGTGCGGGCGCGCCGGATTGGGCGTCAGCAGCGGGTAGTCGCGCAGCGTTTCATAGAGCCACAGCGTGCGGCGGAAGTAATCGGGCATGGCCGCCAGCCGCGCGTCGAACTGCATCGCGGCCGCCACCACATATGGCGTGCGCTGGTAGACATTGCCGCCCTGGCGGCGGTACCACTCCTGCGCCTTGGCGACGAAAGACGCGCCGCCAAGCAGCATGGCGCCGCCCATGCCGCCTATGCCTTTGTACAGCGACACGTAGACGGTGTCGAAGCCGGCCGCGATTTCGCCGGCGGGCCGGCCGTACGCGGCGGCCGTTTCCCACAGGCGGGCGCCGTCCAGGTGCAAATGGATCGCCTGCTGGCGGCAGTGGGTCTTGATGGCCGCCAGATCGTCCCAGGCCGGGCATTGGCCGCCGATCTCCCGCATCGGCAGTTCCAGCGTGGCCGCGCCCAGTTTGTCGGGGACGCCCTGGAGTTCTTCGAGCGTCCACGGACGGTTCTGGTCACCGATTTGCAGCGCGTGGAAGTGGTCGAACAGCTGGTGGTTGCCGCGTTCGTGGCGCAGGATGTGCGACGTCGGGTGCAGCGCCACCAGCTTGCTGCCGCGTTCGTCGCAGGCGATGCGCAGCGCGGTCGCCTGCGTCATGGTGCCGGTGATGCAGAACAGCGCCGCCTCGAAGCCCAGCAGGTTGGCGATTTTTTGTTCGAATTCCTGGATCAGGGTGCCGCTGCCGTAGGTGTCGTGCGCCACGCCGTTGGCTTCGCACCACGCCGCCATCGCCGCGAACAGCTGGGCGGGCGAGGGCTGGCGGTGGCCCGGAAGGTGGGTTTGGCAGCTAAGGCGCAGTTCGGCGTCGGTCAAGTCATTCTCCTGAAAGGTGAATGATAACCCGATCATGGACAAACGCCGTCAAATACGTCGGGAGACACGTAGGGCGGATTAGGCGGAACGCCGTAATCGGCCATGTGTGCGCCAACCTGACGCGTGCATGGCCGATTACGCTGCGCTAATCCGCCCTACGTGGTTTAGTGGTTCGCCGAGTGGACGTGGTGGAACTGCAGCGCGGCCAAATTGGCGTAGATCCCGCCCAGCGCCACCAGCGACGTGTGGGTGCCGGTTTCGACGATTTTGCCGTCTTCCATGACGATGATGCGGTCCGCGCGCTGCACCGTCGCCAGGCGGTGGGCGATGATGACGGTGGTGCGGCCGACCATCGCCGCCTCCAGCGCCTTTTGCACCAGGCGCTCCGATTCGGCGTCGAGCGCGCTGGTGGCTTCGTCGAGCAGCAGCAGCGGCGGGTTTTTCAGCAGCGCGCGCGCGATCGCGATGCGCTGACGCTGGCCGCCCGACAGGCGCACGCCGCGCTCGCCCAGGAAGGATTTGTACCCCTGCGGCAGGCGTTCGATGAATTCGTGGGCGGCGGCCAGCTTGGCGGCCGCGATCACTTCCTCGTCGGTGGCGCCGGCGCGGCCGTAGCGGATGTTTTCCATCGCGTCGGCCGAGAAGATCACCGTATCCTGCGGCACGATGCCGATGGCGTCGCGCAGCGCGTGCAGATCGAGCTGCGTGATGTCGACGCCATCGAGCTTGATGCTGCCGCTTTGCGGATCGTAAAAACGCAGGAACAGCTGGAACAGCGTGGTCTTGCCGGCGCCGGAAGGGCCGACCACCGCCACCGTTTCACCGGGCTTGATGTCGAGCGACAGGTGGCCCAGCGCCGCCGTCTCGGGACGCGACGGATACGAGAACGTGACGTCGTGCAGGCTCAATGCGGCGCCGTTGGCGGCGCGCGGCGGCAGCGCCAGCGGCTTGGCGGGCGACTGGATGTTCGATTTGACGGCCATCAGTTCCAGCAGGCGCTCGGTGGCGCCGGCGGCGCGCTGCGCCTCGCCCATCACTTCGGACAGGGCGCCGATGGCGCCGGCCACGATGGAGGCGTACAGGATGAACTGACCGAGGTCGCCGCCGGTCATGTCGCCCGACAGCACCGCGTGCGCGCCCAGCCACAGCACGAAAACGATGGTGCCGAACACCAGCACGATGGCGATCATGGTCAGCAGCGCGCGGGCGCGGATGCGGCGCATCGCGGTCTTGAACGCGCCTTCGACCGAGGCGCCGAAGCGGTTCGATTCGATGGTCTCGTGCGTGAAGGCCTGCACGGTCGGCATGGCGTTGAGGATTTCGCCGGCCATGGCCGAGGCGTCGGCGACCCGGTCCTGCGAGTCGCGCGACAGCTCGCGCACGCGGCGCCCGAACATCACGATCGGCAGCACCGTCAGCACCAGCAGGCCGATGATGATGGCCGACAGTTTGACGCTGGTCACGAACAGCATCACCAGGCCGCCGACGAACAGCAGCACGTTACGCAGCGCCATCGAGATGCTGGTGCCGACGACGGCCTGTATCAGCGTGGTGTCGGTGGTGATGCGCGAGAGCACTTCGCCGGTCTGCGTGGTTTCGAAAAACTCGGGGCTCTGCGTGACGACGTGCTTGTACACGGCGCTGCGGATATCGGCGGTGACCCGTTCGCCCAGCCAGGAGACGGTGTAGAAACGCGCGGCGGTGGCCAGCGCCAGCACGGTGGCGACGCCGAACAGCGCCAGGAACACCAGGTCGACGTGCTTGATGCTCTTGTCGCCGGTGCCGCCGAAACCGAGGTCGATCATCTGCTTGAAGGCGGCGGGAATGGCCAGCGTGGCGCAGGCGGCCACCACCAGCGCGATACCGGCCATGAAGAATTGACGTTTGTACGGCGCCAGGAACGGCACCAGGCCGCGCAGCGTGGACAGGCTGCCTTTCTTTTGTTCCCGGGTGACGTTGGGCGCGACTGCGGACGGTGTGCTGGCGGTGGTGCTGTTGGTCATCGTGTGGCTGCGGTTTCGGTAAGTATGCTGCGGGTTGTACTCATATATATTACAGTTTCATCGGGCTGACATAACCGGTCAGTTCCAGATAGGCGCGACCGGCCTGTTTGCCATCGCGGCTCAACGTCACCGCGCCTTCCCAGTACACCGCGCCGGTCGAGCGGCGCGAGTCGAGCTCCTGATCGTCCTGCAAGGGCGCGATCCGCCACACCACGTTACCGGTGGTGAGCGTGCTCTCGACCGGATACTCGGCATTGGTGCGGGGCGAGCGCCAACGCCTTTGCGCGGCAAAATCGACCTGCTCCGGCGAAAACTGCGTGATCTTACCGGATGCGTCGCGCCATGTCGCGTGCGACCATAGTTTAGCACCTGTCTTGTCTCGCAGTTGGAAAGCCATCAGCGCGCCGCCGTCATCGAGGTTGGCGCCTATCCAATCCCAGCCCACGGCGGACCAATCGCCGCCGAGGATCTGGCTGGACCACTCGTGATCGAGCCAGCTGGCGCCGGTGACGGCCACCGCCTTGCCGCCGCGCGTGACGGTGCCGGTGGTGGTCAGTTGCGGCTCGCTGTAGTAATAGCTGGCCTGCTCCGGGCGCGGCCCCTTGCGCGAGTAGCCACGGTCGCCCTGCGGCAGCACGGGCTGCGACGGCGCCAGTTTCAGGTTCAACGCGAAGCTGGCGCCGTCCACGCGGATGGCGTAGCCGCCGTCGGCGTTGCGCGTCATGCGCCAGTCGTCCAGCTTCACGTCGGCGTCGCCAACTTTGGCGTAGGCGATGTCGAAGCCCTCGCGCGCGCTGCGCTGGTCGTGCAGCAGTTTGCCGTTGGCCGGGTCGGAGACGGCGGCGTGGCCGATGATCAGCTGCTTGGGCGCGAACTTGCTTGGGTTGGCGCGATCGTGTCCGGTCGCGCTGCGGAAGAAGGTGACCTGGAAGCCCAGCGGCTTGCCGTCGTCCGTTTTGAGCCAGCCGGTGACGTACCACCACTCGGTTTTATAGTCCGGATGGGCGCCGTAGTCGGCGGGAAAACGCAGCGCGGCGCCGGCCGGCAGCGGCGTCACCGGCGCGAATCCGGGCGTCGCCGCCTGCGAGGACAG
>DATMSN010001034.1:0-2873 GCA_035565375.1 Duganella sp.
GGCGCTGCGCGTGGCGCGCGCTTCGACCGTGGTGCGGCCCTTGTCGACGATCCAGGCCTTGCCGTCGTACTTCAGGCGCAGTGCTATCACACCCAGGTGCTTGCCCCACAGGCTGGCCATCACGGCCGGAACGCCGCGCACCGTGCCGCCGGCCTTGTCGACGCCGGGCAGACCGAACGACGCGACCGTGCTGGCCGGGTTCGGGAACTGCTGGTGCGCGTGCCCGATCAGCATCGCGTCCACGCCGGGCACCTGCGCCAGATAGTAGTTGGCGTTTTCCATCTCCGGCGTGTACTGGGCGCCATCGAGGCCGCCGTGCGAGATCGCCACCACCAGGTCGGCGCCCTGCGCGCGCATTTGCGGGATGTACTTCAGCGCCGTTTCGCGCACGCCCTCGGCGTAGACTTTCCCGTCCAGCCAGTGCTTGTCCCACGACAGCACGCCCGGCGGCGCGAAGCCGATGATGCCGACCCTGAGGGTGGCCGTCACCGGTTTGCCATCCGGGCCGGTGGCGGCGATGCGGCGCGCGAGGATGGTGTACGGGGCGAACAGCGGCTGGCGGCTCCTGGCGCTGTAGATATTGGCCAGCACGATGGGGAACGCGGGACCGGCGCAGCGCGGGGCGTCGGCGGCGACGCCGTCGACATCGAAATGGCTGCCGGTGACCTGGTTCAGATACGCCAGGCCGTAATTGAATTCGTGGTTGCCGACGCCGGCGCCGTCGACGCCCAGCAGATTCATGGCCTTGTAGATCGCCGGCGCCTGGTCGCAGCCGACCGGCGCGGCCAGCGCCTGGTAGTCGGCCAGCGCCGTGCCTTGCAGCGCGTCGCCGTTGTCGAGCAGCAGATTGTTGGGGAATTCGGCGCGCGCCTGCCTGATCAGCGTGGCGGTGCGATCCAGCCCGATCGACGGATCGGCTTTGAGCTTGTAGTAGTCGTAACCGAGCACGTTCGCGTGCAAGTCGGTCGTCTCCAGCAGCGCCAGGGTGGCCTCGGTCCCCGCCGGCGTCGGGCCGGCCGCCGGCAAGCTGGCGCAGCCGATCAGCAAAATGGGCAGGACGATGGACGCGCGCATAGATGTCAGTTATGGAATTGCAATGTTTGGGGAGCGGGCGACAGGATGGCTGCGATATTTCCCAGCATTAATATACGTCACCGAATGGGTGCATATTTTATACCCCCTGTGACTGAAATGTCAGTATTTTACAACTTGGCGGTGACTGCCGGTATGCAAGAGCCGTGCCCGCCAAGCATGGCGCCGGGCGCGTTGCGCGTGCGCGGACAGACAATCGCCCGGCCAGACCCCTCATCCGGTATAATCCAAGGTTTGATTTCAGCCTAGAAAAGAAGAAAACATGGAAGCCGAACGCATCAACGCCCTCTCCGCCCTGCTCGCCGATCTGACGACCCGCGAAGCCGAACTACGGAGGTATCTTTGACTTCGATAAAAAGTCGGAGAAACTCGAACAAGTAAACGAGGAACTGGAAGACCCGACGGTCTGGAACGACCCGAAAAAGGCCCAGGATCTCGGCAAGGAGAAAAAATCGCTGGAGGCGATCGTCAGCGCGCTGACCAAGGCCGACACCGACCTCAAAGACATGGGCGACCTGTTCGCCATGGCCAAGGAGGAAGGCGACGACGACACGCTCGAGGCGCTGATCGTCGACGCCGAGGCAGTGCGCAAGGTCATCGAGGGCATGGAATTCCGCCGGATGTTCAACAATCCGATGGACCCGAACAACTGCTTCATCGACATCCAGGCCGGCGCCGGCGGCACCGAAGCCCAGGACTGGGCCTCGATGCTGCTGCGCCAGTACCTGCGCTACTCGGAACGCAAGGGCTTCAAGGTCGAGATCATGGAGCAGTCCGACGGCGAGGTGGCCGGCATCAAGACCGCCACCATCAAGGTCGAAGGCGACTACGCCTACGGCTTCCTGCGCACCGAGACCGGCGTGCACCGCCTGGTGCGCAAGTCGCCGTTCGACTCGGCCAACGGCCGCCACACGTCGTTCACGTCGCTGTTCGTGTACCCGGAGGTGGACGACTCGATCGACATCGAGATCAATCCGGCCGACCTGCGCATCGACACCTACCGCGCGTCCGGCGCCGGCGGTCAGCACATCAACAAGACCGATTCGGCGGTGCGCCTGACGCACGGCCCGTCCGGGATCGTGGTGCAGTGCCAGAACGACCGCTCGCAGCACCGCAACAAGGCCGAGGCGATGGAGATGCTCAAGGCGAAGCTGTACGAGATGGAGCTGCGCAAGCGCATGAGCGAGCAGCAGAAGCTGGAAGACTCCAAGACCGACGTCGGCTGGGGCCACCAGATCCGCTCCTACGTGCTCGATCAGTCGCGCATCAAGGATTTGCGCACCAACTTCGAGACCGGCAACACCAAGGGCGTGCTGGACGGCGACCTGGACGACTTCATCTCCGCATCGCTCAAACAAGGCGTATAAATGACATCACCGCAGCGCGCGTTCATCTTCGACATGGACGGCACCATCGTCGACAACATGGCCTTCCACACCAAGTCGTGGCTGGCGTTTTTCGAGCGGCGCGGCCACACGCTGGATCCGGACGCGTTTTTCCGCGACACGGCCGGCCGCCAGGGCCATGAGATCATGCGCACCTACCTGGGCGAGCACCTGACCAGGGAGGAAAGCGCGGCGCTCGACTTCGAGAAGGAATCGCTGTACCGCGAGCTGTACGCGCCGCACCTGGCGGTGACGACCGGCTTCGACCGGTTCATCGCCGCCGCCAAGGGCGCCGGCATCAAGCTGGCCGTGGCCACCGCCGCGCCGAACGAGAACATCGCCTTCACGCTCGACGGCCTCGATCTGCGCAAGCAGTTCGACGCCATCGCCGGCGCG
>DATMSN010001035.1:0-12358 GCA_035565375.1 Duganella sp.
CAAGATCCGCCTCTTTACCGACATGCTGGCGGCGGCGTTGAACCATGAATTACGTGGAGACACGTAGGGCGGATTAGGCGGAACGCCGTAATCCGCCAATGCATGCGCCGTCGAGACGCAAGCATTGGCGGATTACGCTGCGCTAATCCGCCCTACGTGTTTTAGACGCGTTTTAGACGCGTTTTAGACGTGTTTTAGATGTGTTTTAGGCGCGTTTTGGACGTGTTTAATTAACGCTTGGGCGGCGTGACGATCGGCTTGATCGTGCAGATCGGGTTCTTCGGGTCGGCGCAACACGTCAGCAGCTGGTTCAGCGATTCCAGATTGGCCTGCTCCCAGAACTCCTTGCTTTGATCGTTGTTGACCGGCATCCAGTGGCTCAACGGATAGCTGCGCGACAGCGCGTTGCCGTCCTTGGCCGGGATCCTGCCGCCGGCCATCGGCACGAATTGCGAGCAGCTGGCCTGGTCGCCGATGCGGTGGCAGCCGACGCAGGTGTTGTCGCGCGTGCTGATGCTGTTGGAATGCCACTGCGCGAACTCCTTGCCGATGTTGCTGTAACGCCCCAGCGGGTCGGCCGGCACCAGATACTTGAGCTGGCCGATCCACGGGCTGTACATGAACGGATCGGCGTCATGGCAACTGAGGCAGTTCTTCGACGCCGTGGCCGCCGGCGACCACCAGAACTGGCCGGCGGAAATGCGCTGCGCCGGCGGCGCCTTTTCGTTGGGCGGCGGCACGCGCGAGGCGTCGAAACCGGTCTTCTGGCCCGGCTTGCCCTCGGCGTGGAACCAGCAGGTGTCGCCGGTGTCGACGTTGTGGGCGACGATGTCGACCTCGTCGAAGAACTTGCTGTTCGGATCGCGCAGCTGCTCGCGCCGGCACATGGCCGAGATCTGCGTCTTGCCGTAGGACAGGTTCAGCAGCCGCGAATACGGCGTGCACTGGCCGAACGAATTATCGCCGTACGGCAGCAGCGCCGGACGGTCGCAGGTCATGCCCGGCTTGTATTCGGACGGGGTCTTGCCGTCGACGGTGATCGGCACGATGGCGCCGTCCAGGCAGTTGAAAGCGGGAATCTGGCCGATCATGTCGGCGCAGACCTGGCCGTACTCCACGGCGGTTTGCTGGCTGTATTTGCTGACGGCGGCCTTGGGCGCGGCCTGCGCCAGGCCCACCGTGGCGGCCAGCAACAGCGCCGGCACCAACGACGCCAGCGAAGACAAGGGTAACAAACTCATGATTTCACCCCGCCGTCCAGGGTATAGGGCAAGGCCACCTTGCGGATCGCCTCCATGTAGCGCACATAGCCGGTGCAGCGGCACAGGTTGCCGCCGACCCAGGTCTCGATCACCGCGTCGAGCTGCGAGGCCGGCACCGGCGCACGCTTCAGGTGCGACAGCATGGCCGTGGCCGCCATCAGGAAGCCGGGCGCGCAGTAGCCGCACTGGAACGAGAAATTCTCGAGGAAGGCTAGCTGCAACGGCGCCAGCGCCTGCTCCGAGCCCAGGCTTTCAACCGTGTAGACCGACATGTTCTCGACCGCGCTGACCGGGGTGGAACAGGACAGCGTCTTCTCCAGCACGCCCCCCTCGCCCTCGCGCGTGGCCACCGTGCAGGCGCGGCAGACGCCGATGCCGCAGCAGAACTTGGTGCCGGTCAGGTCCTGGCGCTCGTGCAGAAAATCGATCAGCGCCATGTCGGCGTCGGCGGCGTCGGCCTGCACCGCCTTGTCGTTGATGCGGAAACGGATGGAATTTGTCATTTCAGGGACTCCAGGACAGTGCGCGCGGTGACCGGCGTGGCCGTGTAGCGTTTGCCGCCGGTGGCCATCGCCAGCGCGTTCAGGATGGAAGGGCCGATCGGGCACATCACCGCCTCGGCGATGCCGCGCGCGGTGGTCTCGCCCGGCGCCGGCGGCAGCACGATCAACTCCTGTTGCGGAATATCGGTCGAGCGCGCGATGGCGTAGCGGTTCAGGTTCCAGGTGCCGTTGCCGGGCCCGGTGCGGTCGTTCGGGCAATGCTCGAGCAACACATTCCCCAGCGCCATCGCGATCGCGCCCTGCGACTGGCCGGACACCATTTGCGGGCAATGCTGAACACCGGCGCTGAGCACCGAGACCACCGATTCGACCGCGATGACGCCGGTGCGCGGCTCGATCGTGGCCGCCACCAGCGAGCCGCAGGGCGCGTACGTGGTGCGGCCGAACCTGAAATTGATGGACGGCGGATTGACCAGCTGCGCGCGCGCGACGGGCTGCAAGGTATCGACCGTGAGGCCCATGGCGATGTAGTCGAGCGGCAAGGTGAACGCGCCGCCGTTGAAGGCGAATTGCGCGGTGGCGAAGCCGCCGACATAGCTGGCGTGCACCACCGCCACCATCGGCAGCCGCATGCGCGTGGCCTGCTTGACCAGCGCCGACCACGGCAACGACGGCACGCCTTCCGCGTGCAGCCGGTTGTCCTTCCACTTCAGCGCGGCGGCCGGTTGCGGCTTGCCCCAGATGGCGTTGGCCGCCGGCAGCAGGCTTTGCAAAATCAGCGCCAGGCCCGCCTGCTCGACCACGTGGTACTGGTAGAAGGCGCCCAGGCAGGCGCTGGCCGAGCCGGACGCCTTGAGCACGTAGTTGGGCGGATTGGGCGCCGGCGGCTTGGCCGGCGTGGTGGTCAGGTTGAGCGAGTCGAACAGCTGGGTCTCGCCCATGTTGATGCTGCTGGCGTTGCGCCCGAGGAAGGCGGCCGGCGCCAGGCCGAGCGCGGTGGCGGCGCCGTTGCCCATGTCGATGTACGGCGTGTAGACGGTGATCGCGCCGTCCGGCTCGATCTGCACGGCGGCGAACATGCCGTCGCCGGAGGTGCCGTAAGCCTCGTTCGACAGCGCGAAACCCACCCCGTACAGCAAGCCCTGGCGCTGTTTGGCCTGCTGCGTCAGCTTGCGGTTCTGCCACAGCGGATGCCGCTCCAGACGTTGCAGCATCTCTTCCAGCTGCAACTCCTGCAGGATGGGCGCGCCGGTCACGGTCGCGCCCCGGCCCTTGCCCAGCAGATTGCGCCGGCGCAGCTCGAACGGATCGATGTTGAGCGCCTGCGACGCCTCGTCGAGCAGGGTTTCAATCGCCATGAAGGCTTGCGGGCCGCCGAAGCCGCGCTGCGAGCCGCCCATCAATTGCGGCGTCTGCATCGACTTGGCGTTGGCGATCGCGCGCGGGATGTCATAGCAGCTCATCGAACTGAGCGCGGCCAGTTGCGCGACGTACGGCGTCAGGTTCATCTGGTCGCCGCCGTTGAGCGTGAAATCGCAACGCAGCGCCTGGATCTTGCCGTTGGCGTCCACCGCCAGCGTCTCGCTGAAATTCGTCTCGCACCGCTTCAGGCCGACCTGGAACTGCTCGAAGCGGCTCTGCGCCCAGCGCAGCGGCCCGCTCGAAAACGGCGCGGCCAGCGCCAGATACATCGAAAACAGCGACGAGTCGCGGCCGCCGAAACCGCCGCCGGGGTAGCACGACAGCAGATCGATGTCCGTCACCGGATAGGCGCTGCCGTCGAAGATCTCGGCGGCGTTGCGCAGGTCGCCGGTGGGCGACTGCGTGCCCAGCACCAGGTTCAATTGCCGCGTGGCCGGGTCGTACCACGCCATGCCGGACTCTGGCTCCATGAACATCGGATCGATGGTCTGCGTGTAGAACTCGCGCGAGAAGGTCGGCCACGTCTTGCCGTCGATCGCCGCCTGGATGCCGGCGGCCACGGCGGTTTTTTGCGTCGTGTAGTCCGTGCTGTAGACGTAGTTGAAATTCTTGCCGTCGTCGCGCACATAGCTGGTGACCGGCGAATACGTGCCGATCGCGGTGGGGGCCCGCGCGCCGTACTTGATCACGTTCGGATTGAACTGCAGGATTTTGACGGCGCGGCGGTAGGCGTCGAAGTTGGCGAAAATCAGCATCGCCACCGGTTGCCCGAAAAAGTCGGGCGGCTTGCCGATGCTGGCCAGGAACGGGCTGTTCATGCCGTCCGCCAGCTTCAGCTTCTTGTCGACCAGCGCCTGGGCGTCGATCACGGCCACCGGGCGCAGCTCGGCGGGCAGCATGCCCAGGTCGTATCCGGTCACCACCTCGTCGTAGCGGTCGCAGCGCACGGTGTACAGGAACTGTTCGTTTTGCGGCCAATCCTTGAAGTCGCGCGCCTTGAAGTCGCGCGCGTAGATTTTCTGTCCCAGCACCTTGGCCATGCCGTCGATGCGCCATCGGGCCCGGCCCGGCGCCGGCGCCCAGGCCGGCACCTCGGTCAGTCGCGGGCGGGCCGCGTTCATCGCCATGCCTGGCAGGCTGGTCACCGACAGGCCGACGGTGGCGCCGCTGGCCAGTACCTTTAAAAAGGTACGACGTGTCACTTCTGGAGTCATGCCCATGTTTCCGTTCCCAAGTAATTGGCTTCCGCACGCGGAAAGCGCAGACGGCAAAGATGTCGGAATTGCCAGTAGGAATTATCCTAACACGTCGCGCATCGTGAAAAATCTCAGATTGTCACACCACAGGAGATACGCTAGAGAGACCGCCCAACAGATTGATTTCAAAGGAAAAATTCGCAATCGTCGAGCTCGTTTTGCGTTGTTTGCTGGACACATGATTCGGCGGCGGCTTCACTTGGAGATCGAAAAACGCGCTGGTTACGGCATCAAGTTTTTCCCGATGGAATCGCCGACCGACCGGCGGCGCGGCGGCGGACCGATACCGGGCGCCGCCTCCGTTATCATGGGAGGAACCGCATCCAAATCCCCGAACGAGCAGATGATGAAAAGACTGGCAGCACTGTGGATCGCCGCGACACTGAGCCTGGCGGCGAACGCGCGCCCCGACCAGCTTCTGGCGGTCTACCAGGGCAACCGTCCCCCGTTCTCGTTCCGCGACGCGCAAGGCCATGTCGTCGGCATCGAAGCCGACGTGGTCACCGAGGCGCTGCGGCGGACCGGGCGCGGCGTCACCTTTCTCGAAACGCCCAACGTCCGCCTGCTGCCGTTCCGGAACGGCGAAGGCGTCGATCTGGCGGTGAGCGTGCGCGGCAGCGACGGCCGCGGCGTCTACTTTTCGGACGAGTTCGTCACGTTCGAAAACATCGCCATCTCGCGGCGGGACCGGCACATCGTGCTCAAGTCGATCGCCGATCTCGACCGCTACACCTTCGCCATTTGGCAAAATGGCTGGCGCGACCTGGGGCCGGCCTTCGAGGCGCGCTACCGGCCCAGCGCCGATGGACGGTTCCCGCCCAACTACTTTCAGCCGACCAATCAGCAAGCCCAAAACAAGATGTTCTGGTACGGCAGGGTCGACGTCATCGTCGTCGACAAGCAAGTGTTCGAGTGGTATCGCAAGCAGTTCAGCGCCGAGTTCAACACGGCGGTGGAACTCGACCAGCACGCGATCTTCGATCCGGTCACCGGCTTCAAGGTGGCGTTTCGCGACCGCGACCTGCGCGACGCGTTCAACCGCGCGCTGCGCGCCATGCGCAAGGACCATACCTATGCCCACATCGCCACGCGATATGCGTTGCCATCGCGGTAGTTTTGCGCAGCAGTGCTGGTTTAATGGGATTTTCCGGGAGGTTCAATGCCGGGGACTGGAAGACCGGGCTTGTCTGCGCAGAAAAAAGGAATTGGGGAACCGTTGGAAAGACGGCCAGTCACAGTCGGGATTAATATCGATAAGTTCATTAATGCAGAGCTGCCGCTGTGATCGGGCCGGACGTTGCGGAGCATGCGGCGCTATTCTTGCCGGATAATTCCGCAACCAGTCAATTCAGTAAGCGCCAGATTTTTCCAGCTGGGCGAACAACTCCTCGATGTTTTCCTCGCGGAAGCCATGCTCGCACGCACTGCGTTCGATAAATTCGAAGCTCATGCCCGAATTGGCATCACGGCTGGAAAATACCTGCTTCAATCCCGCGCCCTTGATCACCGTGGTGTCAAATTCCAGGCCTTGCATCCCCAAATCGCGCGCGGTGGACTCCACGTCGTCCACCGCGAGCGCAATATGAGCAACGCCAGGTCCGTAATGCTCGATCAGGCGCGATACCTGCGATTCCGGCTCGGTTCCCTGGCACAAAACGAATTTGATGTCATTGTGTTCTAATTCGGCGGAAATCATTCCTGTGCGCGCCCCCTTGACGACCCGGCGCTGTATCAGGTTGAAACCCAATTTGGTCTGGAAGAACTCAACCGCCGCCTCTAGATCGCCTACCGCAATGGCAATATGGTCGATCTTACTGAATCGATTGGTTTTATTCAGACTCGAGACTTCAGCATTCATTGTGTATTCCTTGGTGTCGACCATATAGGGAAACCGCCGGTGGACCTTGGCGATCGAAACGCTGCGGCGATATACGTCTTATACTGCTGCCTGGGTGCGCACGGAAAGCGGACGCATATCTGTCCAGACCTCGTCGATATAAACCAGGCACTCGGCCTTGCTGCCCAGCTTGCCGGACTTGCGCCAGCCTGCGGGAACGTCTTTATCCTTGGGCCATAGCGAGTATTGCTCTTCGTTATTAACTAGTACCTCGAACGGCGCTTCCGCCTTGTCCGGAGTTTGCGGCATACATATACTCCTCTTATCGACTACGACATCAAATTATGGAATTGTAAATGTTGCAAATTGCATGACACGTTAATGCATGCCGCGCGCCATGTCAACATCCTTGGCCTGTAAATTTCGCTCGTTTCCGAAACGAAGATAATGACGACATTCCGATCCAATCGAAAAATTTCCCGCCGCCCCCACGATGGCGAAAAGTAGCGATTCATAGTCCGCGTTTTTTCCCGGGATGGCATGGCACTCTTGTGTGGCCTATATCTCGGACATTGCGCAAATCTAATTCATTTACGTTCGCATATATCTACTATTTCTTGGTTTATCCGCTCTCTGCCATGCCGGCGGAATGCAATAAATTTTATTCCATGGCAATAGCTGATTCACCCAACGTAGAAATATGCGCAGTCCCATTGCCGGGCCACGGAACGCGTTTTCACGAAGCACCATATATCGTCAGCCTTATCTCGGCTCACGCAACGCTGGGCTCGCGCTCCGCGCGGAGCGGGCGTCCCTCTTCCAGCCGTCCCTCTTCCAGTTTCACGACCCGGTCCGCATGGGCGAAATACGCGTCGTCGTGGCTGATCACGATGACGGTCTTCCCTTTTGCCTTCAGTTCCGGCAGCAGCACCGTATAGAACACGCGCTTGAACTCCGGGTCTTGGTCCGCGGCCCATTCATCGAACAGGTAAATCGGCTTGTCTTCCAAGTAAGCCGAGATCAGCGCGAGCCGCTTGCGTTGGCCTGTCGATAGCTTGATCGTCGAAAACTTTTGATTGTCGATGCTAACCTTGTGCTCGAGGCCCAATTTATGGATGTAATGCGTGGCCCGTTTCTCGAGGTCAGCCGGTTCGATCCCCAGCAGGTGTTCGAACAGGTGAAAATCAGCGAACACGACGCCGAAACGCTGGCGGTAGTGCTCGATATTGCGCTGGTCGACGTGGACACCGTTCATCGTGACGGTGCCCGATTCGGGCGAATACAGGCCAAGCAGCAGCATGGCCAACGTCGTTTTCCCGCTGCCGTTGCCGCCGATGATGAATAGTATTTCGCCTTTATTGACGGTCAGGTTGACCGGTCCGAGCAGGAAAGGCCGGTCGTCGGTCGCGCCCGGGTAGTGGTGGCAAACCCCGCTCAGCTCCAACAGCGGCTTGCCATTCAGGGTGAACGGATCCGTGCCCGAAACATGCATGGTTTCCCCGTCCAAATCGGCATCGAGTTGCTGGATCCTTCCCAGCGCGATTGCCGCTTGCCCAAAGCTCGGCAGCGCATTGACCAGATTGCTAAGCGGACCGACCAAGTACAACAGGACCAGCGTGACGCTGGTGAGCACATCTGCCGGTTGGGGTAGCCAGACCGGCACGACGAACAACAACAAACCGATGACCAGGTAGAAAAGCATGTCCCCGATATTGGTAATGACCGTAAAACTCGACATGGCCCGGACCGCCACATCCCTGAATTTGCCGGCGTCGCGCGCCACCACTTCGTCCACGAACAGCTGGCCGCGCCGTTTATTGAGCTGCAATTCCCGGCTGCCCTCCACGAGATCCCTGAAATTGGCGAACAGGTCGTCGAGCTTTGCCCGCAGTTCCATGAACTGCTTCATCGGGCGGCGCTGGGCGGAAATGTACAGGCCGATGGACACGATCAGGGCCAGCACCAGAATGAAGAACAAGGCCACCGACAACCATGCGAGATAGCCGAAGCACGCCGTCACGACGATCGCTTCGGTAACGAGGCGCGGAGAGTTCTGCAGTGAGGCGACGAAAACCTCGATATCCTTGGTCAGGATGACCATCAGCTCCGATTTGCCCAGCATCTGCAGTTTCTTGTAGCGGCAGGCGAGCAGTTTCTTGCTGAGATTGACCCGCATTTCGAACACGGTGTTTTGGGTCAGGCGCACCATCGCAATCTGAGAAACACACCTGGTCAGCAGCAAAGCAAGACAGAGCGAAAAAAATTTCAGCGCAAATGCCGCCGGCGCCGCACCCGCCTTGCTGCCTTCGCTGATGACGGCGATAAGCGCCGCGCCGCACACGCCGCTGATCGCGGCACACACCGCCGCCACGAGAAACAATGAATTCGATTGCCGGTAGAGATATCTGAGTAGATTCATTTTTACTGCCTGTTCGATTGTTTATACGACCTGCATCGTCAGATTCGCGATTGAAACACTCGCATTATTTGCATCTGCACGTTTCTGCCGGCGGCTTTTTTCATAATGCAAAATTGAATGCGTTATCGATTTTATGGGCGTGGAGGATTGCCCGGCAACCCGGTTGTCGCAGACGCATGCGAAATCCCTGGAGTTTCGGTAGTGGAGAATTGGAGCGTCGGTACGGCTCCAGATGGAAAGGCGGATAAGACCGTATGCCCGCCGGAGGTAACTTGAACACGCAGTAACAAAATCAATCCTACCTGATATGCTAACGCCGCAAGGCGACAAAAATCTCGTAACCAGCTTTCAGAAACAAATGAACCAACCCTGGCACACGCGTTGTTAGAAGCGAACTGTTGCCAAACCAATAGTAAATGAAATTTCGACAAATGTGCGAATTAATCGCAGCCCGCAATTCGCAATTTGCGTGGCTCCCGCTTTTCGTCCCCTCGGCGACCAAATGGTGGTAGCCTCGATAACCCAACGCCGCGCTTGCCCGGCACGTCCCATACCTATTCCACCTCCTTTCCACGCCCCATCCCGATGCAAACAAAATTCGACACCGTTATCTACCAAAAGCATGGCCACGTAGCGCACATAACACTGAATCGGCCGGAAGTGCACAATGCCATGAACCTGCGCATGCACGATGAGCTGTGCGCCATTTGGGATGATTTCGAGCGCGACGATACGATATGGGTCGGTGTGCTCAGCGGTGCCGGACAACGCGCCTTTTCAGTGGGCCAGGATGTGAAAGAACTGGTAACGCGCACGGCCGCCGGCGAGCCCGCCTCGTCATTCGGCAGCCGCGGACGCGCGGGATTTCCGCGCCTGACCGAGCGGCTCGAACTGAGCAAGCCTTTGATTGCAAAGGTCTGCGGTTATGCCCTGGGCGGCGGATTCGAACTGGCGCTGGCATGCGACATCATTATTGCTGCCGATAATGCGAATTTTGGTTTGCCGGAAGCAAAGCTCGGCTTGATCGCCGGCGCCGGCGGACTGTTCCGCTTACCACGTCAAATACCCTACAAGGTAGCGATGGGACATTTGCTCACCGGCCGGCCCATGGGGGCGCAGCGCGCCTATGAACTGGGACTGGTCAACGAGGTGGCGGCCTTGGACAAGTTGGACGATTGCGTGAACTTATGGCTCGCCGACATGTTGCGCTGCGCGCCGCTTTCCCTCCGCAGCATCAAGGAAGTGGCATTAAAGACCGCGACGATGGATCTCGCTACCGCATTTACAACCCAATTCGCCGCCGAGACCCTACGCAGGAATAGCGAGGATTGCACCGAAGGACCACGTGCATTTGTCGAGAAGCGCGCCCCCGTTTGGAAGGGAAAATAGAATCAACAAGAAAATGTTGATGGAGTATAAACTTCCATGCTAGCCTTGGCGTCCGAATTTACTCGCGGAATTATCTATGTCCCGTTCATACGCCGCCCCGGTACCCGGTAATGCCAAGCTGGCATTTGCCGCGATTTTCTTCTTATTGTTTCTAGGCTGGCTGGGGATACGCCAGCTCAGCCCCCCCGCCCCGCTGTCCGATTCCGCCCATCCATCCGTTTTTTCCGCGGCGCGGGCAATGAAATATCTGGATGTTATCGCGGCGGCGCCGCATCCGACCGGGACCACCCGGAACACGGAGGTGCGCAATTATCTGGTGGCGCAATTAACCGCGCTTGGCTATAGCCCCACCGTGCAAAGCGGAACCGTTGTTTCACCGTTCGACCGCAGCGCTGGAACGGTCCACAATATCCTGGTCCGCATTCCTGGAACAAAGCCGGGAAAAGCCGTGATGCTAACGGCCCACTACGATTCCGCACCGTCGAGCCCCGGCGCGGCGGACGATGGCGCTTCGGTCGCGGCGATCATGGAAACCCTGCGTGCAATTCGAACCGGGGCCCGGTTGCAAAACGACCTGCTGGTCGTTCTGAGCGATGCCGAAGAGGTGGGACTGCTTGGCGCGCGCTATTTTTCCGAACAGCGCACAGCGGCAAATGACATCGGCCTCGTACTCAATTTCGAATTCCGGGGCAATAGCGGGCCATTCTGGATGTTTGAGACCAGCATGGGCAACGGCAAACTGATCGAGGGGTGGAAACAATCGGTCGCCGCCCCCTTCGGCAATTCGCTGCTCAATGAAGTCTACAGGCACATGCCTAACAATACCGACCTGACGGTCTACAAGAAGGCCGGCCTGGCCTCGCTCAATTTCGCCGCCGGCGAAGGCCATAACAGCTATCACACCCAACTGGATCGCCCCGACCTGCTCGATCAAGCCAGCCTGCAGCACGAAGGCGAAACCATGCTGGGATTGGTAAAACATTTCGGCAATACCGACTTGGGCAACCTGGCCGCCGGCGACCGCATTTACTTCGGCCTGCCTGGCATCGGCGTTGTCAGCTATCCGGCCGCCGCGTCGATACCGCTGTTCGGTTTGACGGCGCTGTGTTTCGTCGTCGCACTCGTCCTCGCCACGCGCACCGGCGCAGCCCGCCCGCTGCGCGCCATCGGCGCCCTGCCCGCCATGGCGCTCTGCGCGGTCCTCGTCGCGATCGCCTGCCAGGCGTTATGGATGCTGCTCTGCGAGATCCATCCCGGCTATCGCTTGCTCTTGCACGGCAATACCTACAACGGCACCTGGTATCTGGCCGCATTCACGTGCGTCGGCGTAGGCCTGTTCGCGTTTGCCATCGCGCGCCTGAAACGCTGGTTCACCGTCACCGAGCTGTCGCTGGGCGGGTTCCTGCTGGCCCTGGTTCTGGCGGCGGCAACCAGCATCTGGCTGCCGGGCGCCAGCTTCCTCTTCGTGTGGCCATTGCTGCCGATGCTGCTGGCATCGATCTGGACCCATACGC
This sequence comes from Duganella sp., assembly GCA_035565375.1. GTDB lineage: Bacteria > Pseudomonadota > Gammaproteobacteria > Burkholderiales > Burkholderiaceae_D > Rugamonas. The sequence goes on from DATMSN010001035.1 coordinate 11,603, forward strand.
GCTCCGGCCAGGGCATGTCGACCGAGCGCAAGACCATGCTGTTTTGTGCGGCGGCGGCGCCCGGCGTACTGATCTTCACACCGGTCATCCACCTCCTGTATTTCGCCCTGACGGCAAAACTGACGGCGCCGACCGTCCTCGTGCTGATGCTGCTCCTTTGCATGCTTGCGCCCTTGCTTCAACTTTTGACGCAACGCTTCGTGTTCCCGATGACGCCCTTGCTGGCGAGCCTCGCCCTGGTGGCCGGCGCCGCCAGTGCCGCCGGCTTCAACGAACGGCACCCGCAACCAAACAACCTGTTCTACATGGAAGACAGCACGCACGGAAAGGCTTACTGGATTTCGCGGGACAGGCTGCTCGACGCATGGACGCACAATTTCTTCCCCAAGGACGCGAAGACGCAATCGATGGCCGAACTCTTCGGCCCGCGAGCGTGGCCCATGTGGGTCAATGCCGCGCCGCTGTCGGGGCAGGACGCGCCAAGCCTGACGGTGCGCGAGGACCGGCGCGCCGGCGGCAAGCGCTACTTGTCGCTTGAAATCGCGTCGGCGCGCAAGGCGCCGCGCATCGAGATCGCGGTGGAGGGCGCCAATGTGCTGGCCTCGACCGCGCAGCAGGTCGCCCTGGTCCAGCACCCCGGGCTCCCCTGGTCCTTCGCTGCGTACGGGATGGGCGACACCCCCATCCGGATCGATCTCGTGCTGCAGGACGGCGCGCCGTTTGCCGTGCGCGTCGCCGACCTCAGCTATGGCCTGC
>DATMSN010001036.1:0-3029 GCA_035565375.1 Duganella sp.
AGCGCGATGAGCTCGGCGAGCACGCGCAGGTCGAGCTTCATGGCCAGGCCCACGCACGGCCGCTCGGGACTGGCCGCCAACACCTCCGAGCCGCCCGGCAAATCCAGTGACGTGACCATCAGCCGCGAGCCGTCGTACTGATAGGCCTCGCCGCCGACCCACAACCGCTTCGCCCCTTGCGCCACGACCACCACGCTCGGCTCGACCATGCACACGGTCGGCGGCGCGGCCGCGTCGCGGCGGAAAAAGCGCAGCTCGGGTATCCCCGTCTCGTAGTCGCCGGGCGCGCTCAAGCGTCCGGTGATCATCCGCGCCAGCGCTTGCTGATGGGCGCCGCGCGGCGCCGCCATGTTGTCTATCGCTCCCATTGGTCGTCACATCCTCCTGTCGCCGATTGTATCCCCGCGCCCGCGCCATTGCCTACCAAACGACCGGGCCGGCGCAGGATCGGGCAAGAAATCGGGCGGAACGAGCTACCAATCCAACGGTCCGGACCCTGAAAATGTCCATTCCGTTCAAACGCACCAAGGAGTTCCCCCATGCAAGTACAAGCCTACGGCGCCCACGCCGCCGACAAACCCCTCGAATCGCTGGAAATCACCCGCCGCGCGCCCGGCGCGCACGATGTCCAGATCGACATCGCCTTTTGCGGCATCTGCCACTCGGACCTGCACCAGGTGCGCGCCGAGTGGGCCGGCACGCAGTTCCCGTGCGTGCCGGGGCACGAGATCGTCGGCCGCGTGTCGGCGGTCGGCGCCCACGTGACGGGCCACAAGGTCGGCGACCTGGTCGGCGTCGGCTGCATCGTCGACAGCTGCCAGCATTGCCACGAATGCGATGACGGCCTGGAAAACTATTGCGACGGCATGATAGGCACCTACAATTTCCCGACCCCGGACGCGCCTGGCTGGACGCTGGGCGGCTACTCGGAAAAGATCGTGGTGCACGAGCGCTACGTGCTGAAAGTGCGCCATCCCGAGGAGCAACTGGCCGCCGTCGCGCCGCTGCTGTGCGCCGGCATCACCACGTATTCGCCGCTGCGCCACTGGAACGCCGGTCCCGGCAAAAAGGTCGGCGTGGTCGGCATCGGCGGGCTCGGTCACATGGGCATCAAGCTGGCCCACGCGATGGGCGCGCACGTGGTGGCGTTCACCACCTCCGATTCCAAGCGCGAGGCGGCGCTACAGCTGGGTGCCGACGAAGTGGTCGTATCGAAGAACGCCGGGGAAATGGCGGCCCACGCCAAAAGTTTCGACTTCATCCTCAACACGGTGGCCGCGCCGCACGACCTCGACGCCCTGCTGGTGCTGCTCAAGCGCGACGGTACGATGGCGCTGGTGGGCGCGCCGGCGACGCCGCATCCGTCGCCCAACGTCTTCAACCTGATCATGAAGCGGCGGTCCATCGCCGGCTCGATGATCGGCGGCATTCCGGAAACCCAGGAGATGCTGGACTTCTGCGCCGAGCACGGCATCGTCGCCGATATCGAACTGGTGCGGGCCGACCAGATCAACGACGCCTACGAGCGCATGCTCAAGGGCGACGTCCGCTACCGCTTCGTGATCGACAACGCCACGCTGGCCGGCTAGGGTTCAACGCGCGCTGTCGATGATCATGCCGCCGTCGGGCGTCAGGCTGTAGCCGGTCAGGAACTGCGCGTCCCGACTGGCGAGGAATAGCACGACCGGCGCCACGTCGTCCTCGGCGGAACCGTGAGGCTGTCCCGGCCAGCGCCAGCGATACCAAAAAGGTATCACGAAAACGGCATTGGCCCGGTCACGCAAGCGCGCCTACACTGCCTCCACGATTAACCGACGGAGGATTCCATGAACAATGAACGTTACGAACGAGGCTGGGCCAAGCTCAAAGAAATCGATGGCCTGGCTGGCGAAAAAGTCATCGACAGCCTGAAGGACATCGCCCCCGACTTCGCGCGCCTGCTCATCGAATTTCCGTTCGGCGACATCTATTCGCGGCCCGGCCTGGACCTCAAGGTGCGGGAACTGGCCGTCGTGGCGGCGCTCACCGCCTTGGGCAACGCGGCGCCGCAACTGAGGGTCCATATCCACGGCGCGCGCAACGTCGGCTGCTCGCAAGCGGAGATCGTCGAGATCATCATGCAGATGGCCGTGTACGCCGGATTTCCCGCCGCGCTCAACGGCTTGTTCGCGGCCAAGGAAGTATTCGCCGAGGAAGGCAACGCGATGAAGCCGCCCCTTTCCGCGGCCGGGTAACGGCCCGGGCGCGCACCGCGCTCCCGAATCTTGCCAGCGCGGCTAATCGGCCCGTTCAGTTCTTGCTTTGAGCCGGCCGCCGCCACCGACGATGATGGAAGAAATGGCCAGCATGGCGGCGCCGCCGATCAGCGTGGCCATGATCGACAGGTGGTCCAGCAACAACCCGCCCAGCGCGGCGCCGAGCATGATGGCCAGCTGAATCGCCGCCACCAGCAAGCCGCCGCCGCTTTCCGGCTCGTCGGCGATGCCCTGGCTCAGCCACGTCGACCACGCCACCGGGATCGCCGCGTTCAGCGCGCCCCAGGCGATCAGCGCGATGGCCACCGCCCAGAACACATGGCCGACGGCCAGCAGCGCCAGCGTGACGGCGCCCAGCGCCAGCGGCAGCCAGCGCAGCAGTCCGTACAGGTGGCGGCCCAGCATGACCGTCGCGGCGTAGGTGCCGAGGAAACCGGCCGCGCCAAGACCGAGCAACAGCATCGACAGTTGCGGCACCGTCACCCCCGTGTACGCCTCGAGGAAAGGCCGCAGGTAGGTGAACGTGGCGAACGCGCCGCCGAACGACAGCATCACGCCGGCCATGCCGAACGCCACGTTGGGACGCTTGAGCAGGCAGAGGACTTTGCCGGCGGGATTGGCGGCCTGGGGCGGCATGGCCGGCAGGCTGAACCACTGCCACGCCAGATTGGCGACCACGAACGGCGTCAACGCCCAGAACGTGCCGCGCCAGCCGATGACGGCGCCGAAGTAGCTGCCGATGGGCGCCGCGAACGCCGCCGCCACGGCGTTGCC
>DATMSN010001037.1:0-8082 GCA_035565375.1 Duganella sp.
ATCGGCCAGCCAGTCGGCCAGGCGATCGGGCCAGTGGACATCCGACAGCCGCTCCGAACGCTGTCCCATGTTGAACGCGTGGTCGGTGTCGGCATACATATGCAGTTCCGCCGACACGCCGGCCGCCACCAACTGCTGATACAACGCCACCGACGGCGGGCCGCAGCATTTATCGGACGACCCGGCGACGATGAAGGCCGGCGGCGCGTTCTGAACCGCCTTGGCCGGCACCCCCAGCGGCCCCGGATACACAAGCACCTGGAAGTCGGGCCGCGCGCTTTGCTTGTCCACCGCGTCCTGTTTCGCCATCGCCGGCGGCGCCGGGTTGTCGGCCACCAGCGACACCAGTTCACCACCGGCCGAAAAGCCCATGACTCCGAGCCGGCTCGGATCGACGCCGAATTCCGCCGCGTGCGCCCTCACCCACCGCACCGCGCGCCGCAGGTCGGCGGCGGCGTCGTTCTCGATACTGTAGGTGGAGCCTTGGTCGCGCGCCAGCCGGTACTTCAGCACGAAGGCCGTCACGCCGACGCGGTTGAGCGACTTCGCCGCCACCATGCCCTCGTTCATCCACACCAGCATGCGATGCCCGCCGCCGGGCACGATGACGACCGCCGCGCCGTTGGCGTGGCGCGCATCGGCCTTCACCACCGTCAGCGACGGATCGTGGATATTGCTGACATAGGTGTTTTGCACCGTCTCCGCCTCGCCGTGGCGCTTTTCCGATCCCGGCGCGCCGTCGGGCCACAGCAGGTGTGTTTGCTGCGCGCCCGCCTGCGCGCAGACGGTCATCAGGATCGCCAGCAACGCGCCACCGATTTTTTTATGCGCCATTCAAGCCTCCGGTCGCGTACAGCGCGCGGTGGGTCAGGATGAACAGCGTGCGTCCGCCCTCGCCGCCGAAGATCAACTGCAACGGGCGCTCCGGCACGTCGATGCGGCCGATCTCCTTGCCGTCGGGCGAATAGACGAACACCTGGCCGTTGGCCACATACACATTGCCCGCCGCGTCCACGGCCGCGCTCTCGCCGCCGCGATTGGCCACCGGTTTGAGATCGGTGATGCCGCCGCCGGCGCCGATCACACCACTGAAGGTGCGGTTCTCGGAACCGTTGGTGAACACCACGCGGCCGTTGCGCCCGGCCGACACCAGGCCATGCGTGTCGAGCGTGTCCGAGAAGCGCCAGCCCAGGTGATTGGGCTGGCCCTGCTGGAACATGCGGTAGGCAGGGAGCACCAGTGTGCCGTCCGGCGAAACGTACTCGCGTTTTTTCGGCAGCGCGACGTCGCGCGCGAACATCTCTGCCAGCGTGGTGAACTCGTACGTCTCTGGATTGAGCTGGTCGCGGAATTCGCCGTTCTGCCAGAAATTAACCGGCACCACGGTCCTGGCTCCCGAATGGGCCGTCACCGGGGTCGGCTTGATCAAGGTGATCTCGCCGGCCGGGCGATCCGGATGGAAGGAATACACCGTGCCTTCGAAGCCGTGCGACGACAGCACCATCAGCGCGCCGCTGTTGTCGATGGCGAGGTTGACCGGATCGAGCGGCGCGTCGCGCACCACCACCAGCCCCTGGTCCTTCGTCCAGCTGTAGATGCGCTGGAAGCGCCGGTCCACGAAGTACAGCTTGCCCTTGGCATCGACCACGCCGCCGGCGATCGAATAAAAGCCGTCCTCCAGCTTCTCCACCTTGACCGGGTTGGCCGCGGGCGCCACCGGGTTGGCGACGATGTCCAGCACCGCGAACTCGCGCTCGCGCACGTCCAGCTTGTGCGTGACATCCCGCAGCGCGTTCTCGAACGGGAATTTGCTGGCGCGCAGATAGGTATCGCAGCCGTTGGCGTCGCAGGTGGCATAGCCGCTCTCGCCGTTGACGTGCACGTTGCGGAAGCGGATAGCGCTGGAGTTGGTCATCTTCACCGCCGCCGGCGCCGGCTTGATCGAACGGGTGACGCGATAGGCGTGATAGTTCGCGAACAGGATGTTGCGCGAATTGCGGATCTCCAGCGATACCGCATCCATGCCGTCGCGTACCTCCTGCTCCGTTTGCGGCGCCAGGAACTCCCAGTTTTCCACGTTATCGAGCACGATCTCGGCGCGCACATGGTGTTCGGCGGAGAGCTCGTAGACGCGGCCCGGCGTCTTGGTGTCGGAGACGTAGAACCCGGCCTGCGCGAAGGTGCTCGGCGACCAGACCGCGACGAAGGTGCCGCCGCCGCCGTCGGTCACCCAGATGCTCGGATACTGGCGGTCCCAGTGCGCGGTCGGATCGAAGTCGGCGCGCTTTTGATACGGATCGCGGCGCACGCCATCGTACAGCCGCGTGCCGTGGCCGCCCTGGATACGGATGTCGTCGACCAGCGAATGCTCGCCGGCTTTCCACAGCAGGGCGACGGCGCGCGGATTGACCTCGCCGGTCGCCAGGCCGAAGCCGGAGACGATGGCGTCGCCGCCCTTGGCGCTCTCCAGCAGCGCCTTGGGGCCGTCCACGCCGGCGTACAGCGGCGAGCCGTTGGGCAGCAACAGCTGCGTCAGGCCCGGATGCAGCGCGACGATCACCGTGTCCGGCTTCATGCGGATCGTATCGTTGACGACGTAAAAGCCCAGCGGCAGATACACCACGCGGTTGTTGTCGATCGCTTTTTGAATCGCCGCCGTGTCGTCGGTCTGGCCGTCGCCCTTGGCGCCCAGGGAGCGCGCGTTGGCCCATTGCGTCGTCGGCGGCAGCGCCCGTAGCACCCGCTTGGGCGCTGCCGGCATCGCGCCCAGCGGCGCGATCCTGGAAACGGTGTCGAACTTGCCGGTGCTGCCCACGCCCGGCAGCATCAAGCCATAATTGAATTCGCTGACGCGGTAAATGGCGCCCGGCGCGGAGATCTTCCTGCCGCTGTCGCGGAACTGCGCGAACACCGGCGTGTTGCGCGCCACGGCGTTGTCGAAGCCGACCTGGGTGTAGACATTGTCCTCGTTCGAAATGACCACCGCCGCCTTAGACACGTTCTCGAAGCGCACGTCCTTACCCCACAGCCAATCGCCGTAACCCCGATCGATCTCGATGCCCACCTTGGTATCGCGGATGGAGACGTTGATCATCGTCAGCCCGGCTTCGTGCTCGCGGATCGCCGCGTCGCGCTGGCCCTCGAAGGTCGAATCCATCAGCGTGAACTGCCACGCCGGCGACGTTTTCTCCGACAGGATGCCGTAACGTCCGCCGTAGAACTTCAGGTTGAAGCCCTCGTTGCCGACCTGGTAGATGCCCGCCAGGCCGGAGCCGATATGGAAGTCGATGTGGCTCAGGTTCGAGTGCTGCGCGGTGCGCAGGCGCACGGCGGCCGCCGCCGGATTGCCGTCGCCGATTTCAAAGTCGACATTGCTCATCGCCGAATAGAAGGTCGACGAGTTCGCGTCGCGCACCTTCTCGCTGAACGGCACCGCCGTCGGCACCGGAACCGGCACCTTGCCCACCGTGTACTGGTCGCCGCCGGTGAACACCACCATGTTGGCGACGCCCTTCTGGAAGCCCGGCGTGCGCTCGCCCAGCACCAGCACCGGCCGGGTCGGACCGACGCCGTACAGGCGCACCGCCAGCGGTATCAGGATCGTGCGCGTGATGCGGTAGCGGCCCGACGGCAGGAACACCACGCCGCCCTCGCCCTTGTTGGCCGCGCTGTCGACGGCCTGCTGGATCGCCGCCGTGTCGTCGCTGCGGCCGTCGCCGCTGGCCTTGACCTTGACCGCCAGCGCGTCGTCCGGCATGGTCTGGTAGACGGAAACCGAGGCCGGGGAACGTACGGCGGCGGCCCGCGCGCCGTCCATCGGGACGGCCAGTATCGCCACGGTGGCCATCAACAACCGTGTTAAAGATAATCTCATTTGCTTAGTCCTTAGATAAAGATCGATAGGAGCAATACGAAAATCAGACCGAAGACGCCAACCAGCGTCTCCATCAGGGTCCACGAGCGGAAGGTATCCTTCAGCGACAGGCCGAAGTATTCCTTGAACATCCAGAATCCGGAATCGTTCACGTGGCTGCACATCAAACTGCCGGCGCCGATCGCCAGCACCATCAGGCTAGGATCGATGCCCGAGCTTTGCACCAGCGGCGCGACGATGCCCGCCGCCGTCAGTCCCGCCACGGTGGCCGAGCCGAGGCAGATGCGTATCAACGTGGCCACCAGCCAGCCCAGCACCAGCGGCGGCACCGGCAGGCCGCCCAGCTGCCGGCCCAACTCCCCGCTGACGCCGGAATCGACCAGCACCTGTTTGAGCGCGCCGGCGCCGGCGATCACCAGCAGGATGGGCGCGATGTCGCGCAACGCGTCCTGCGCGCCGGACATCAGCGACGGCAGGCTTTTGCCGCGCGCCAGTCCCAAGGTCACCAGGGCCACGGCCAGCGCGATCATCATCACGATCATCGGATTGGCCATGAAGGTGATGAGCGACTTCAGCGCCGGGTCGGACGTCGGCACCAGCGTCAGCGCGGTGGCCCCCGCCAGCAGCCAGACCGGCAGCAGTGCGGTGGCGAAGCTGTTGAAGACACCGGGCAGTTGCGCCTCCTCCAGCAGCCCGGCGCGGAACATCGGCGCCGGTTCGCTGTGGATGCGCTTGAGCGTCATCGCGAATATCGGCCCGGCGATGATCAGCGTTGGAATGGCGACGATCATCCCGTAGAACAAGGTGCGGCCCATATCGGCATGGAACTGCGCCACCAGCGCCGTCGGCGATGGATGCGGCGGCAGGAAGCCATGCGCGATCGACAGCCCGGCCAGCAGCGGTATCGCCAGCGCCACCGCCGGCCGGCCGCTCTGATACACCAGCGAGAACACCAGCGGCACCAGCAGCACGAAGCCGACGTTGTAATACAGCGGAATGCCGGCCACGAAGCCGGTCAAGGTCAGCGCCACCGGCATGCGCGCCGAACCGAATACGCCGATCAGATAACTGGCGATGCGCTGGGCGGCGCCGCTGTCGGCGATCAACTTGCCGAACACCGCGCCCAGGCAGACGATGACGATCAGCGATCCAAGCAGATCGCCGATGCCCTTGTCGATGGATTTGGGGATGGTCTCCAGCGGCATGCCAAGCAGCAGCGCCGCCGCCAGCGCGGCCACCACGAACGCCAGCAGCGGCTGAACTTTGCCCCAGGCGATCAAAAGGGTCAGGAGGCCGACGGACAAGCCGACGGCCACCATTCCCCACAGTGCGGGCGTCACGCCGAAAAGCGCCGCCAATGGACTTGTGATGCTCATGACGGCGCCCTCGCGTTGGAAGTTAGAAGTTGTAGCGGACGCCGACCCGGTACACACGACCCAGCACGTCGTACAGCTGCGGATTGATACCGTAGCTAAGGTTGGTTTGCGGTGCCGCCGCCGGATCGACATTGCCGATGTTGTCGATCTTGAAGTACGCGGTCGTCTTGTCACCCAGCTTGTAGCTGCCCCCCAGATCGACGTAGAAAGCGCCCTTCATCTTGTTGTCGAAGATGGTCGGGTGGATCGTGGTCGACACCGGGCAGTTGGTCTGGCACTCGATGTACTCGTTGCTGTAGACTCCTTTGCTGATCCAGCGTTCGGTCAGCGTCAGGCTGTACTTGTCGGTGTCCCAGGACTGCGAGGCCAGGCCTTTCCACTTCGGCGTCGCGCCCAGGTTGGCGCCGGCGCCTTCCGACGGGATCGTCCCGATCACGCCCGGATCGGTCAGGAAGCTGATGTTGCGGGTGACCAGCGCGCGGAAGGTCAGGCGGCCTGGCACGCCCCAGTCCTTCAGGTTCATGCGGTAGGCGCCTTCGAGGTCGTAGCCTTTGCTGCGCAGCGACGCCAGGTTAAACGCCTGCACCGTCACGTAGTTGTTCGTCGCCACAGGGCTGTTGAGCACCATCGCGCCGCAGATTTCCTGGTTGCCGGCCACGCACAGATCGACTTCCTGCTGCGCCGTCAGCGCCGAGATCACGCCATCGACCTTGATGTCGAAGTAGTCGATGGAGGCGCTGAAGCCCGGCGCCCACGATGGCTGCGTCAGCACGATGCCGGCGGTGTTGTTGCGGGCGATTTCCGGACGCAGGCGCGTGTTACCCACGGTGCGCTGCTGGATCCCGATCGTGTTCCCCTGGTACGCGACCACGTTGTTGACCACCACCTGCGCCGCATACAACTCGCTCAGGTTGGGGGCGCGCACGTCCTTGGACGTCACCGCACGCAGACGCAGGCCGTCGATGCCGGTCTTCCAGCTGGCGCCCAGCTTCCAGCTCTCCACATGGCCGGAGGTGCTGTATTTGGTGTGGCGGTCGGCCAGGTTGACATTGGCCTCGCCCCAGGTGGCGGACTTCAGCACCGGCACGTTCAACTCCACGTAGGCTTCCTTGACGTTGTAGGTGCCGCTGGCGTTGTGGTAATTACCGGCGTACCAGTTGTTACCGACGGTGGTGTTGAGCAGCGGATCGGCCGGATAATCGGCGGTGTTCTGGCTGTCCGGGAAGATGCCGTTGCCGTAAGGGTCGCCGGTGACCTTGTAGTGTTCGCGGCGGTATTCGGCGCCGGTGGCCACGGCGATCGGGCCGGCCCACGACTCGAACGCCTCGCCGCTGAAGTTGACGCTGGCGACATCCTGCGTCTGGCGGGTGTGCTGGCGCGGGCCGTTTTCCGGCGCGACGTACGACCAGGTGGCCGCGTCGACCGGGTTGTTGCCGATGATGTTGAGCGGTTTGCAGCCGGAGGCGGCGGCCACCGGATTACGGCAAACGATGGTGCCGTCGGCCGCGCGCACGGCGTCGATGGCGGCGTTGTAGCGGGCGTTCAGCGTCATGTCGTTGACGATGATGTCGGTCTTGTTGGCGCCATGTTCGGCATACGCGTCATACGACCATTCCTTGCCCAGCAACTGGAACTTGCCGGTGCCGCCGACCACCACGCGCTCCATCTGGCGGGTCGGGTGGACGTTGATATTTTCCGGGAAGATGGCGTTGGCCGTACCGTACTGGAAGCTGGTGATGTTATTGGCGGCGCAAGCGGCGGCGATCGACGCCGGCAGATATGGATTGCTGCACTGGATGGTCAGGTTGGCGTTCTTGGCGGCGCCGGGATTCGGCGAAAACGCCGACTTCACCTTGCCGAAATTGGCCGTCATGTAGATCTCATGATCGGGATTGATGTCGAAGCCGACGCGTGTATATGCCACCTGGCGCGTCAGATCCATCGCCAGATTGGTGCCGGCGCCGACGCTGCCGCTCAAGTCACCGCCGATGCACAGCGGATTGATGCAGCCGGTGACCGCGCCGGTGCCGGTCGGCACGCCGTTGGAACCGTAGTTGAACTGGTACGGCTGGCCGTTGGCGCCGAAGGCCGTGCCTTGCAATGGACCGTTGGTGATCAGGCCATACTTGGCGTACTGGTACTGCTGCGCGTGCAGCACCGAATAATACTGCGGCTTGCCGTCGTTGGTCTGCGACAGCGGACGAACCTGGAAGGCCGGATTCTGGTACCAGGTGCGCCCGTTCGGACCGACCTCGCCGAAGCCCGGCGACTCGATGCCCTTCTGGCGGCCGTACTCGCCGCTGACCTGCACATGCAGGCGGTCGTCCATGAAGGAGTCGCCCCACGCGGCCTGCAAGGTGCCGTTCTTGTCGTCGTGGTAGGTGGTCATGCCGCCCTGCACGTTGGCCTTGAAGCCCTGGAAGCGCTTGTCGGTGATGAAGTTGACCACGCCGCCGATCGCGTCCGAGCCATACGACGCCGAGGCGCCGCCGGTCACCACGTCCACGCGCTTGATCAGCAGTTGCGGGAACTGGCTGACGTCCGTCACGCCGGTGACGTTGGCGCCGACCACGCGCTGGCCGTCCAGCAAGGTCAAGGTGCGGATCGCGCCCAGGCCGCGCAAGCTCAGCGAGCTCAGACCCTGGACGCCGCTGCTGGTGCTGTTGGTGCTGGTGGTGCGGCCGGTGCTGCCCTGTAAGGCTGGCAGCTCGGCGATGCTGTTGAAGATGTTCGGCTGCGCGCCCTTGGCCAGGTCGTCGGCGCTCAGGGTGGTGGTCGGCGTCGGCTGCGTGAAGCCGCGCGCGGCGATGCGCGAACCGGACACGGTAGATC
>DATMSN010001038.1:0-1641 GCA_035565375.1 Duganella sp.
CCGCCGGCTACGCGCTGTGGTGGTGGATGCCGCGCGGCCTGCAAATCGACGGCGCCGACCTGCGCATCGGCCAGGCCGCGCGCGGCGTCTTCGTCGACGAAATCGTGGTGCGGGCCAATGCCGAACCGCTCAACTCCGTGATCCTCGATTCGGTCGAATCGGGCCGCGTCGAGGAGGTGCTGGCAAGCGACGGCGCGCTGGTCAAAAAAGGCCAGCTGCTGTTCCGCATCTCCAACCCGCAGCGCAACCTGGAACTGCTGGCGCGGCAGTCGGAACACGCGGTCAGCATCTTCAACCTGTCCAACCTGCGCGTGGCGCAGGAATCCAGCGCCAGCGACCACCGCCGGCGGCTCGACGAGCTGCAATTCGAGGTGGACCAGGCGCGCAAGCAGCACCAGCGCAACGCGCGGCTGGCCGCGCAGGGCTTCATCTCCGGCGTCGCGCTGGAGGAGTCGGCGGACAAGCTGCAACAGCAGCAGCGCCAGCTGGCGAACGAGGAGCGGGCGTCGAGCACCGAGGACAAGGTGCGCAGCGCCGCCGCGCAACAACTCGAAAGCGCGATCGACGGCCTGAACTCCGGCCTGAAGCTGGTCTCCGGCACCGTCGACGCGCTGGCCGTGCGCGCCCCGGTCGAAGGCCGGCTCACCAACTTCCGCCTGCAGGTGGGCGAATCGATCGCCACCGGCAAAAACATCGGCCGCATCGACGATCCGGTTCGCTTCAAGCTCTCGGCCAGCGTCGACGAGTACTACCTTAACCGCATGGCGGTCGGCCGCAAGGGCAGCATCAAACAGGACGACAAAAGCTATGCCGCCGACATCAGCACCATCTACCCGCAAATCAAGGAAGGCCGCTTCACGGTCGAAATGGTGTTCAAGGACGGCCAGCCGCCGGTGCTCAATCCCGGCCAAAGCCTGGATGCCCGCATCACCCTGGGCGAGCCGGCGCCGGCGCTGCTGCTGCCCAACGGTGCCTTCATCAACGACAGCGGCGGCGCCTGGGTCTACGTGGTCGATGCCACCGGCCGTGGCGCGCAGCGGCGCACGGTGCGCATCGGGCGCCGCAACAACAGCCAGATCGAAGTGCTCGAGGGACTGGCCGCTGGCGACAAGGTGATCCTGTCCAGCTACGCCGCCTACGGAAATTCACCCAGGCTGCAGATTACGCAGTAAATTCACATCCACACCACCAAAAGGCGAACCCACATGCTCAAACTAGTCGGCATCAGCAAAATCCACCAGGCGGGGGAAATCCAGACCACGGCCCTGGACCGCATCGACCTGGAGATCGAGGCGGGCGAATATGTCGCCATCACCGGGCCGTCCGGCTGCGGCAAATCGACCATGCTGGGCATCCTGGGACTGCTGGACACGCCCAATCACGGCGAATACTGGTTCGAAGGCCGCAACGTCGCCGGCTGGAGCGAATCGAAGCTGAACCAGCTGCGGCGCGGCCGCATCGGCTTCATTTTCCAGAGCTTCAATCTGATCGAGGAGCTGACCGTGTTCGAAAACGTCGAACTGGCGCTCGAATACAACGGCACCCCGGCGCGCGAGCGGCGCGAACGCGTGACCGCGATGCTCGACAAGCTGGGCGTCGGCCACCGGGCCGCGCACCGCCCATCGCAGCTATCGGGCGGCC
>DATMSN010001039.1:0-3473 GCA_035565375.1 Duganella sp.
GGTCGCCAGCCGCACGCCGTACCACGTGACCAGCGCCAATAAGCCTAACTGCAGCATCAGCACCGTCGGCAGCCAGGGCGGGATCGGCAGGCCGGCGGGGCGCATGTCGATGGTGAGCAGCGCGCCGTCGGACAGCGTGACATGCGCCTGGACCCGGTTCGGGTGGCCCGGCACGGCGTTGGCGGTGACCGGGTATTGTTTGCCGATGGCCGTGACGAACGACGCCGCGATCCGCTTCGACAGCTCGCTGTCGGGCGGGTGGCCGGCGTCGCCCCGGCGCAGCGAGAATTCATAGGTGCGGCGCGCCAGCTTGGGCAGCCACGCGGCCCGTTCGCTGGCCGGCAGATGGTCCAGCAGGGCCACCGAGCTGGCGACGTCCTGCTCCAGGTAGCCGAGCATCAGGCCGGTGGTCGCTTCGCGCCGCTCGTTGATGATCAGCCAGTACGACATGGCATGGGCGGCCGCCAGCCCGACGAACAGGATCAGCGTCAGGCGCGTGAACAGCGTGCGCGGCCAGCGGAACGCCGGCGTCGTCATGCCGCGCCGCCCAGGTCGACCCCGGACGAAAACACATAGCCTTCGCTGCGCAGGGTTTTGATGTAGCGCGGCTCGCGCGCGTCGTCGAGCAGGCGTTGGCGCAGGCGGCTCACCAGCAGGTCGATCGAGCGGTCGAAGCTGTCGGCGTCGCGCCCCTGGGTGAGGTTGAGCAGTTGGTCGCGCGTCAGCACCCGCTGCGGATGGTCGAGGAATACCCGCAGCAGCCGGTATTCGGCCCCGCTCAGCGAGACCACCGTGCCGGCGCGGTCGAGCAGGTGGCGGCCGACGGTGTCGAGCTTCCAGTCGCCGAAGGTGATGAACTGTCCCGGCTCGTCGACTTGCATATTGGGCGGCAGCATGCGCGCGCGGCGCAGCACCGAGCGGATGCGGGCGAACAGCTCGCGCACCGCGAACGGCTTGGTCAGATAGTCGTCGGCGCCCATCTCCAGGCCGACGATGCGGTCGGTCTCCTCGCCGCGCGCGGTCAGCATCAGCACCGGCAGCGCGCGCCATTTGCTGGCGCGAAGTTCGCGGCACAAGGTCAGGCCGTCCTCGCCGGGCAGCATCAGGTCCAGCACCAGCAGATCGAACGTTTGTTGTTCCAGCAGCGCGCGCATCTGGCGGCCGTTCGCCGCCACGGTGGCGCGCATGCCGTTCTTTTCCAGATAGGTGGCCAGCAGTTCGCGGATCTCGCGGTCGTCGTCGACGATGAGGATGTGGTCTGTATTGTCCATGGGCGCATCTTAACCTGTGAAGAAGGGCGGTATCGCCGGCTTTGTATCCCAGTGTATCCGGATCGTACCTGTACACACAACATTGCAAAAGACGCGTTTTCGGACACAGCCGATACACACCGCGCCGGTTAAATGGAGTCTTCCAAAACAGGAGGACAAGCCATGAATCATCTCATCGAACTGCCGCTGGCGACGCTCGCCGGCGTTCTGACCATCGCCTCTCCCTGCGTGCTGCCGATCCTGCCGATCGTACTGGGTAGCACCCTCCAACGCAGCCGTCCCACCCGGCCCCTGTTCATCGTGGCGGGCTTCGTTGTCACGTTCGCGGCGCTCGGCATGCTGCTGGCCAGCGCCTCGCGGCACGTGGTCATCGCCCACGAGACGCTGCGCCTGGCCGGCACCGGCATGCTGATGTTGACCGGGCTGCTGATGCTGTGGCGCCGGCCCTACGAATGGCTCATGGGCCGCATGGGCGGCTTGCTCAACCTGGGCGGCCCGTCCGCCGACAGCGGCGGCAACGCCGGCGGTTTCGTGCTCGGCATGTCCCTCGGCGCCGTGTGGACGCCGTGCGCCGGTCCGGTGCTAGCGTCGATCCTGGTGCTGGTCGCCAAGGCGCAGGACCTCGGCTGGTCGGCCACGCTGCTGGTGCTGTACGCCCTCGGCGCCGGCGTACCGATGCTGGTGATCGCCTACGGCGGCCAGTTCATGGCGACGCGGGTCCGGGTGCTGGCGCGCCACTCGCATCGCCTGATTCAGATCTTCGGTGTGCTGATCCTGCTGACCGGGCTGGCCATCTATTTCCAGTACGACGTCGTCATCTACGCCGCGCTGGCCGACGTATTCCCCACCCTGAAAGGATATTGAACATGAAATCCCTTATCAACACGCTGCTGGCCGCCACCGCATTGTCCGCCGCCAGCTTCACCGCCATGGCCGCGCCGATGGCGCCGACCGCGCCGGAATTCACCGGCATCGACAAATGGCTCAACGGCGATCCGCTGACCACGCGCCAGTTGCGCGGCAAGGTGGTGCTGGTCGACTTCTGGACCTACACCTGCATCAACTGCGTGCGCACGCTGCCGTATGTGAAGAGCTGGCACGAGAAGTACAAGGACCAAGGCCTGGTCGTGGTGGGCGTGCACACGCCTGAATATCCGTTCGAGCGCTCGACCGACAACGTCAAGGGCGCCATCAAGCGCTTCGGCATCCCGTATGCGGTCGCGCAGGATAACCAGTACGCCACCTGGAACGCCTACGGCAATCGCTATTGGCCGGCCGTCTACCTGATCGACAAGCAGGGCAGGGTGGTCTACCAGCACTTCGGCGAAGGCGAATACGCGCAAACCGAGGCGAAGATCCGCGCGCTGCTGGCGGAGCCGGCGCCCGTCGCCCAATAAATTCATCCACCCACTCGAAAGGAATCATCATGACTGAAATGACCAACATGAAACGTCGCAGCTTCCTGAACACGGCCGCGCTGGGACTGGCGGCGATGCAGGTGGGTTACGCGGGCGGCGCCTTGGCCGCCGTCGCCTCGCCGGCGGGCGCCTTCCCGGCGATCCGGCAGATCAAGGCCGGGCTGCTCGATGTCGGCTATGTGGACATGGGACCGTCCGACGGCACGCCGGTTCTGCTGCTGCACGGCTGGCCGTACGACATCCACGCCTTCGTCGACGTGGCGCCGATCCTGGTGGCGGCGGGCTACCGCGTCATCATCCCGCACCTGCGCGGCTATGGCAGCACGCGGTTTCTGTCGCCGCAGACGTTGCGCAACGGGCAGCAGGCCACCTTCACCGCCGATGCCGTCGCCTTCATGGACGCGCTGAAGATCGACCAGGCCATCGTCGCCGGCTTCGACTGGGGCGCCAGGATCGCCGCCACCTTGGCGGCGTTGTGGCCGCGCCGCTTCACGGCGCTGGTGTCGGTCAGCGGCTACCTGATCGGCAGCCCGGAGGCGAACCGCGCGCCGCTGTCGCCGAAGGCCGAGCTGCAATGGTGGTACCAGTATTATTTCGCCACCGAGCGCGGCGAAGAGGGCTACCGCGCCAACACCCACGCGTTCGCGCGCCTGATTTGGGAGCTCGCCTCGCCGCAGTGGAAATTCGACGACGCCACGTTCGAGCGTTCCGCGAAGTCGCTCGACAATCCGGACCACGTCGCCATCTCGATCAGCAACTACCGCTGGCGGCTGGGACTGGCGCC
>DATMSN010001040.1:0-2842 GCA_035565375.1 Duganella sp.
CCCACGTCCCTGAAATTCCCAAGGAAGCCTTATGAAAATCCAACGCCCCAGGCGCCTCGGCCACATCGACGGCGACGCCATTCTCAAGGAAGCGGTTGACCGCATCGCCACGGCGAACAAGCTCTCATCGGCACGCCGCAACTTTTTGCGCGGCTCGCTCACCCTGGGCGGGCTGGCCATGCTGAGCGGCTGCATGCTGGACGACAGCGAGTCCGTGGGCAACGCCCTCAGCAGCATCTCGCGCATCAACGACGACGTGCAGGGCCTGCTGTTCGACCCGAATCGCCTGGCGCCCACCTACCCCGACTCCATGATCACCCGGCCCTTTCCCTTCAACGCCTACTACGGCGAAGACGAGGTGCGCGAAGTTGAGGAAGACGGCTACCGCCTGGAAGTCGCCGGCCTGGTGGCCGACAAGCGAAAGTGGTCGCTGCCCGAGCTGCGCGCCATGCCCCAGGCCGACCAGGTCACGCGCCACATCTGCGTCGAAGGCTGGAGCGCGATCGGCAAATGGGGCGGCGTGCCGTTCTCGCACTTCCTGCGCCACGTCGGCGCCGACCTGGGCGCGAAATACGTCGGCTTCAAATGCGGCGACGACTACCACACCAGCATCGACATGGCCACCGCGCTGCATCCGCAGACGCTGATGGCGCTCAGCTTCAACGACCAGCCGCTGCCGCCGCGCTACGGCTTCCCGATGAAGCTGCGCATGCCGACCAAGCTGGGCTACAAGAATCCCAAGCACGTACAAGCCATTTTTATCACGAATACCCACCCTGGCGGCTATTGGGAAGACCAGGGGTATAACTGGTTCGGCGGCAGCTGACCGGTACCCGCGTTGTTAAATCTCGTTGTTAAACCCGTTGTTAAACCCTACTAAAAGGAATCACCATGAACAAACTGACCACCACCCTGCTCGCCGCCTGCCTGATGCTGTCCGGCGCCGCCTACGCCCAGGACGCGATGAAGAAGGACGAGATGTCGAAGGACGCCATGGCCAAGGACGGCATGGCCAAGGATGGCATGAAGAAGGACGCCATGAAAAAGCCCATGCATCACGACAAAATGGCCAAGGACGGCATGAAGAAGGACGGCATGGCCAAGGACGAGATGAAGAAAGATGACATGAAAAAGGATGAAATGGCGAAAGACGCGATGAAGAAATAAGCCGCCCTATGTCACGGATGTTCGGCAACCGGCTTGCCGAACATCTTCAACCAGACAAAGCCCGCCGTGCCCGCCACGAGCGAGGCCAACAGAATCGCCATTTTCGACGCGTTGATCAGCGCCGCATCGTTGCTGAACGCAAGGTTGGTGATGAAGATCGACATCGTGAATCCAATTCCGCCGAGCAGGCCGGCGCCGATCACGTGGCGCCATCTCAAGTCCTGGGGCAAGGTGCAAACACCCAACGCCACCGCCGCCAGGCATGCGAGCGTGATGCCCAGCGGCTTCCCGAGTACCAGGCCGGCAAGAATGCCGACGCTGTTGCGCGACAGCAACTCCCCCATCCATCCGGCACCGATGACGATCCCCGTATTGGCCAGGGCGAAGATGGGCAAGATGACGAACGCCACCGGCGCGTGCAGCGCATGCTCGAGGCGGTGTGAAGGCGACGCGGCGTCTTCGCCCTTTGCCGAATAGGGAATGGCGAACGCGAGCAGCACGCCGGCGATGGTGGCGTGCACCCCGGATTTGAACATCAGGAACCACATGAGCGCGCCGCCGACCAGGTAGGGCGCGAGCGCGAGCACGCGAAACACCCGGTTCATGCACAGCAGGCCGGCGAACACGAGCAGCGCGCCGAGCAAATAAAGCGGCGCCAGCGTCGAGGTATAGAAGACGGCGATGACGATGATGGCGCCGAGGTCGTCCATGACCGCCAGCGCCGTCAGGAATACCTTCAGCGAGGTGGGGACGGCGCTGCCAAGCAGCATCAGCACGGCCAGCGCGAAGGCGATGTCGGTCGCCATCGGAATCCCCATCCCGGCCTGGCTCGGCGTGCCGCCATTGAACAGGAAATGGATCAGGGCCGGCGCCGCGATGCCGCCTACCGCCGCCGCCATCGGCAACAGCGCGCTGCGGATACTCGACAGCTCGCCGTTATGGATCTCCCGCTCCAGCTCAAGGCCGATCAAGAGGAAGAAGATCGCCATCAAGGCGTCGTTGATCCACAGCTCCACCGGCAAGCCGGCCAACTTGGCGTGCCAAAAATGCAGATAGGGCTCGGCGAAAGGCGAGTTGGCCAGGCACAGGGAGACGATGGTGCAAGCGATCAGCAGGATGCCGCCGGCTTTTCCCGATTCGACGAAACGGTTGAACGTATTGGAGAGGGGCGTTGGAATGATAGTCATGGGGTCGCGTGAAAACCGCGCGGCGGCCCGACCTGACGCAATCCCTGCCACACGACATGTGTGGACACCCGGATGACATTATAACAAAACTTGACGAACGCCGGCGTACAGCCCCGCGCGACGGCCGGGACGCCCGTCAGGTGATCGGCGTGGGCCAAGCGCGGCTGGCCTCAGACTCACGCAACCCGGCGCGGGGCCGACGCCTAGCGCGCCGTGATCGTCACCGGAATGGTCACGGTGGAACTGGCGCCATTGCCGTTGGTCGCGACCAGTTTCAACTGATAGCTGCCGGTGACGGGCGACGCCCAAAGCACCGATATCGTACTGCCGCTGGCCGCGAACATCATGCCCAGCGGCGCGCCGGAGATGCCGACCGCGATCGATTTGCTGCCCGTATCCGTAATGCCGACGCTCCCGGTCAGCGCGCGCCCCGCCACGCCGGTCAAGGCGGTGGCCTTGATCACCGGTCCGCCGGTGCCGGCGGTGAC
>DATMSN010001041.1:0-4074 GCA_035565375.1 Duganella sp.
CTGCAGCGACACGAGCGCGGCCCGGCGCGCCAGCACGCTTAAATCACACGCGGCCGCGGCCGCAAGACGGGTGCCGATAAAGCCGCCAATGGCGCCGGCGCCGACGATGCATACTTTCATGTTGTCTCCTCTGAAAGAAACGGGGCCGCGATCGCGGCCCCGCCTTACTGAAGCATGGATTTATTCCATCTTATTATTACTGCTCCGCTGATTATTAGTTACGGATATCGAGCCGGCGGTTCAGGCTCAGCGCGGCCAGCGAGGCCACCGCGCCCGACAACAGGTACAGGCCGACATACGCCAGGCCGAAGTGCGCCGACACGCCCAGCGCCACCAGCGGCGCGAACCCGGCGCCGACCAGCCACGCCAGATCCGACGTCAATGCCGCGCCGGTGTAGCGGAAGCGCTGTTCGAAGTTGGCGGTGACGGCGCCGGCGGCCTGGCCGTAGGACAGCCCCAGCAGCGAGAAGCCCAGCAGGATGAAGACGTCCTGGCCCGTTTCGCCGCCGTCGATCAGCGACGGCACGGCGGCGCTGAAGACGGCGATCAGCATGGCCAGCGTGCCCAGGGTGCGGCGGCGGCCGTAGCGGTCGGCCACCAGGCCCGAAATGACGATACCGATCGTCATCAGCACCACGCCGACCATCTGCACCTGCAGGAAGCCGGACACGGCGCGCGGCGAATACAGGCTGATCCAGGAGAGCGGGAACACCGTCACCAGGTGGAACAACGCGTAGCTGCCCAGCGCGGCCAGCGCGCCGATGACGACGTTGCGGCCCTGCTTGCTGATCAATTCGACAACACTGACCGGCTCCAGCTGGCGCTCGTCGAGCAGGTGCGAGTATTCATGCGTGGTCACCAGGCGCAGGCGGGCGAACAGCGCCACCACGTTGATGGCGAAGGCCACATAGAACGGATAGCGCCAGCCCCAGTCGAGGAAGTCCAGCGAGCTCAGGGTGGCCATCATGTAGGCGAACAGGCCGGCGGCGATGAGGAAGCCGATCGGCGCGCCCAACTGGCCGAGCATGGCGTACCAGCCGCGCTTGTGCTCGGGCGCGTTCAGCGCCAGCAGCGACGGCAGGCCGTCCCACGAACCGCCCTGGGCGATGCCCTGGCCGACGCGCAGCAGCGACAGGATGACGATCGAGGTCGTGCCCAGCGTGGCGTAGTCGGGCAGGAAGGCGATGCCGGCGGTCGATACGCCCATCACCATCAGCGCCAGCATCAGCTTGGTTTCGCGGGTGAACCGGTGTTGCACCGCCATAAACGCCACAGTGCCGAGCGGACGGGCGATAAATGCGAGCGAGAAAATCGCGAAGGCGTATAGTGTCCCGTCCAGGCGGCTCTCGTATGGGAAGAACACCGACGGGAACACCAGCGCCGAGGCGATCGCGTAGACGAAGAAGTCGAAGTATTCGGAGGCGCGGCCGATCACCACGCCGATGGCGATTTCGCCTGGTGAAATATCCCCATCCCGGGCATTGATGTTGCGGGCGCCTTGGCTGGTTTGGTGGTGCTCTTGGACGCCAGCTTGGACGCCCGTTAATGTAGTCGTGTTGGCCATGGTCTCGTCTCGTATGTAAATAAATTTTTATCACGATCATGTCCCCGGACCACTAGGACAAAGTGTCCAATGGCAAGAACATTCCGTAATAGGTACAGTAGCATGTTATCCATATCCTGTAACGTAAATTACCGCATGATTCCTCCTATCGCCCGTCGTGGACTATTCCTCGTACCGCTGTTGTGGCTTGCAGGCTGCAACACGGTCGTGCTGAACCCGTCCGGAGATATCGCCGCTCAGCAGGGAAACCTTGTCATTGTTTCCACATTGCTGATGCTGTTGATTATCGTACCCGTTATGATTTTGATCTGTCTGTTCGCTTGGCGCTATAGGAGGTCGAATACCTCCGCCAAATACGAACCGAACTGGGATCACTCGACCAAGCTCGAGCTGCTGATCTGGGGCGCGCCGCTCCTGATCATCATCGTGCTGGGCGCCATCACCTGGATCTACACCCACTTGCTGGACCCGTACCGGCCGCTGAGCCGCCTCGACCAGAACCGTCCGATCGCCGCCGGCGTCAAGCCGCTGGAGATCCAGGTCGTGGCGATGGACTGGAAATGGATGTTCATCTATCCGGAGCAGGGCATCGCCACCGTCAACGAGCTGGTGACCCCGATCGACGTGCCGGTGCGCTTCAAGATGACCTCGTCGACGGTGATGAACGCGTTCTACATCCCCGCGCTGGCCGGGATGGTCTACACCATGCCTGGCATGGAGACGCAATTGAACGCGGTGATGAACAAGGTGGGCGTGTACGACGGCTTCTCGTCGAACTACAGCGGCGCCGGTTTCTCGCAGATGCGCTTCAAGTACCACGGCGTGAACCAGGGCGACTTCGACGCCTGGGTCGCCAAGACCAAGGCCGCCGGCGCGCTCACCCGCGCCGAGTACGTGGCGCTGGACAAGCCGACCATCAAGCACCCGATCATGCACTTCGGTACCGTCGACAAGGGTCTGTACGACCTCGTGCTGAACCGTTGCGTCGTCGAGGGTTCGGTCTGCATGAACACCCTGATGCACCAGGACGCCACACGCATCAAGGCGGCGGCCGCAGTCAAAGCGCTGGACAAGGACGTCTGTGAGACCGACGTTGCCGCCACCGCCCAACCTATCCGTAAAGAATGACCATGTCTGAACACACCTTGACACCTCACCACCCGATCCTGGGTCGCCTGTCGTGGGAATCGATCCCGCTGCACGAGCCCATCCTGATCGGCACCTTCGCCATGGTGGCGCTGGGAGGCCTGGCCTTCCTCGCCGTCATGTTCAAATTCCGCCTGTGGGGCCCGCTGTGGAAGAACTGGATCACCAGTATCGACCACAAGCGCATCGGCATCATGTACATGGTGCTCGGTATCATCATGCTGCTGCGCGGCTTCGCCGACGCGCTGATGATGCGCGCCCAGCAGGCCATGGCCTTTGGCGACAACGTCGGCTTCCTGCCGCCGCACCACTACGACCAGGTCTTCACGGCCCACGGCACGATCATGATTTTCTTCGTGGCGATGCCGCTGGTGACCGGCCTGATGAACTATGTGGTGCCGCTGCAGATCGGCGCGCGCGACGTCTCGTTCCCGTTCCTGAACAACTTCTCGTTCTGGATGACCACCTTCGGCGGCATGCTGACGATGGTGTCGCTGTTCGTCGGCGAATTCGCCAAGACCGGCTGGCTGGCGTTCCCGCCGCTGTCGGGCATCATGGCCAGTCCGGACGTGGGGGTCGATTACTATATCTGGTCGTTGCAGATCGCCGGGGTCGGCACGACCCTGTCCGGCGTCAACCTGATCGCCACCATCGTCAAGATGCGCGCGCCGGGCATGGACCTGATGAAGATGCCCGTCTTCACCTGGACCGCGCTGTGCACCAACGCCCTGATTGTGGCCACCTTCCCGATCCTGACCGTCACCCTGGCGATGCTGTCGCTGGACCGCATGGTCGGCACCAACTTCTTCACCAACGACCTCGGCGGTAACCCGATGTTGTAC
Source organism: Duganella sp. (assembly GCA_035565375.1). GTDB lineage: Bacteria > Pseudomonadota > Gammaproteobacteria > Burkholderiales > Burkholderiaceae_D > Rugamonas. The sequence goes on from DATMSN010001041.1 coordinate 3,553, forward strand.
GTGAACCTGATCTGGATCTGGGGCCACCCGGAGGTCTACATCCTGATCCTGCCGGTGTTCGGCGTGTTCTCGGAAATCGTCTCGACCTTCAGCGCCAAGCGCCTGTTCGGCTACACCTCGATGGTGTACGCCACCGTCGTCATCACCATCCTGTCGTACCTGGTATGGCTGCACCACTTCTTCACCATGGGTTCGGGCGCCAGCGTCAACTCGTTCTTCGGCATCACGACGATGATCATCTCGATCCCGACCGGTGCGAAGATTTTCAACTGGCTGTTCACGATGTATCGCGGCCGGATTCGCTTCGACGTGCCGATGCTGTGGACCGTCGGTTTCATCGTGACGTTCGTGATCGGCGGCATGACCGGCGTCATGCTCGCGGTGCCGCCGGCCGATTTCGCATTGCACAACAGCCTGTTCCTGATCGCGCATTTCCATAACGTGATTATCGGCGGCGTACTGTTCGGCCTGCTCGCCGGCATCAATTACTGGTTCCCGAAAGCGTTCGGCTTCCGCCTCGAC
>DATMSN010001042.1:0-4967 GCA_035565375.1 Duganella sp.
GACACCGGGCGACGATCTGCGGCAGCGCGCGCTGAAAAGCGCGGCCCTGGTCGACAAGCAACTACGCAAGGAGGCCTGGAATCCGCGCGACAAGAAGATCGCCAACGAGACGACGCAGCTGGCGGCCAGGATAGGCGGCGCCTACGTCGGCAACGACGGCGGCACGACGACGGAGGATGTGGTCACGCCCGATGGCCGTCTGATGACCAAGGTGCGCACGCCGGGCGGCGGCACGTATTGCGCCTACAAGGAAACCAATGGCACGACCGGCGGCCGCGACCCGTTCCGCGACGGCATCAAGACCAAGGTGACCAATTGCCCGTGAACGGTTGATTCGGCGCCGCCAACGAAAAAGGCCGTTCAGTCTGCACTGAACGGCCTTTTTCGCGCGGCGCTCTATATATATTAGAGGCCGGCGATTTGCGTGTCGTTGTTCGCGTTGGCGGCGGCCGCCATCGGCGCGGTCTGTGGCTGCTGCTTGGCTGGCGTGGCTGCCATCATCGGCGTGATCGTCGGCACTTTCTTGCCTGCCGAAACTTGCTTCAGGCGCTGGTATTCCGCCATGACCTTCGAGCCGTAGCCGTCGTCGTGCTCGAACGCTGCCGCGCCGACGTAGATTTTCAGGCCGGCTTCGACCGAGCCGCCGCGCTGGACGTAATCCTTCAGGATCAGCGAGCCGACGCGGATGTTGGCGACCGGATTGAGCGCCGCTTGCAGGCCGCCCATTTCCTGGAACTTGTCGTGGTGGATCTTGGACATGACCTGCATCAGGCCTTGCGCGCCGACCGGGCTTTCCGCGAACGGATTGAGGCCGGATTCGATCGCCATCACCGCCAGGATCAGCAGCGGATCAAGCTTGATCTCGCGGGCCGTCAGGTAGGCGGTGGACACCAGCATGTTGGCGGCGTCGCCGGCCACGCGGTAGCGCTTGGACAGCCACGAGGTGACCCATTGCTGCTGCTTCTGGGTGCCCACCAGGGCCTTGTCGTCGACGCTCAGCGGTGCCGCAGCCGAGTTGGCGGCGGAACCGGCGGGGGCCGGGGCGGGGGCTGGAGTTTGCATCAGGGCCGACAGCGGCGGCGCCACGACGGCGACGGCTGGGACTTCTGGAGCCGGGTTCAGGCTGTCGCTCAAGGCTTTGGCCAGGTCCGGACGAACAAAAAATACTGCCATGACAACTAAAGCGGTCACACCAAGAATGGTCAAAGTGTGCTGGGCGGTGGTCAACACGCCCTTTGCCGATACGCGGGTCGTGAACAACGACGACGCTGGCTGGCTGGCCAGGAAAGTGCGGGCCGCAGCCGACGCACTAGTGAAGCGATTAATCATAGAGTTCCCCTGAAATGCCGTAAAAGCGGGTCCCTGCCAGCGTCGAACGCAGCTAACCGGGTGCTAATGCCATGCATCAGAAATATCATCGTCCGTCGCCGCTATGGGTGCGCGCGTTGGACGCCGTCATTGCTTGCCTGAGCTGATTTTTCCCTGTGGTATTCAATCAGTCGCAATACAACTTCTTTCGGGGGTAAGGCAGACGCCTTTTGAAAACACTCCTTAAAATGTCATGTGGAGCCCCGACTCCGTGAATGAATGAGCAACAACAACATGTGCTTCCATGTGGTCCTGAGACCGTGTCCTCTTCAAGTAGGGCAAATTGTAGAAGCCGTTTTATATCAAGTCAATACTAACGCAATCGAAAGCTATAACTTTTAAGTCTTACTTTTTTGCTTGTGTTCGCTGGAAAACCAATAAAATCAACTACTTGACCTGTATTTTTAAACAGTACGCTTCACTGCAAGAAAAATTAAAAAACGATGAAATATTCTGATCTGCGAGATTTTATTTCTCAACTGCAACGAATGGACGAACTTAGGCCCATTTTATTGCCCGTTTCGCCGTATTTAGAGATGACCGAGGTATCCGACCGCACATTGCGGGCCGGCGGACCGGCTTTGCTGTTCCAAAATCCCGCCGGCCACACGATGCCGGTGCTGACCAATCTGTTCGGCACGCCGCGCCGCGTGGCGCTCGGCATGGGCGCCGAGGACGTCGGCGAGCTGCGCAAAATCGGCCACGTGCTGGCGCGCTTGAAGGAGCCGGAGCCGCCGAAGGATTTCAAGGACCTGCTGGGCCTGGGCTCGCTGGTGAAGGCCGTGTGGGACATGGCGCCGAAGGAATTGCGCGGCGCGCCGTGCCACGACATCGTGTGGGAGGGCGCCGATGTCGACCTGGCCAAACTGCCGATCCAGCATTGCTGGCCGGGCGATATCGCGCCGTTGATCACCTGGGGCCTGGTCATCACCAAGGGACCTAATAAGAAGCGCCAGAATCTGGGCATTTACCGCCAGCAGGTACTGGGGCCGAACAAGGTCATCATGCGCTGGCTGGCGCACCGTGGCGGCGCCCTCGATTTCCGCGAGCACGCCATACAGAACAAGGGCAAGCCGTATCCGATCTGCGTCGCGCTCGGCGCCGATCCCGCTACTATATTAGGCGCGGTCACGCCGGTGCCCGACAGCCTGTCGGAATACCAGTTCGCCGGCCTGCTGCGCGGCAGCCGCACGGAGCTGGTCAAGGCCATCGGCAGCGAGCTGCGGGTGCCGGCGTCGGCCGAGATCGTGCTCGAGGGACATATCTATCCGGACGAGAACCACCCGTCCGGCTACGAGCACGCGCTGGAGGGGCCGTACGGCGACCACACCGGCTACTACAACGAGCAGGATTCCTTCCCGGTGTTCACGATCGACCGCATCACGATGCGCCGCGATCCGATCTACCACTCCACTTATACGGGCAAGCCGCCGGACGAGCCGGCCGTGCTGGGCCTGGCGCTGAACGAGGTGTTCATCCCGCTGCTGCAAAAGCAGTTCACCGAGATCACCGATTTCTATCTGCCGCCGGAAGGTTGCAGCTACCGCATGGCGGTGGTGCAGATCAAGAAGCAGTACGCGGGCCACGCCAAGCGCGTGATGTTCGGCGTGTGGAGCTTCCTGCGCCAGTTCATGTACACCAAGTTCATCGTGGTGGTCGACGAGGACGTGAACGTGCGCGACTGGAAAGAGGTGATCTGGGCGATCACCACCCGCGTCGATCCGACCCGCGACACCACGCTGGTCGACAACACGCCGATCGATTATCTGGACTTCGCCTCGCCGGTCAGTGGCCTGGGCAGCAAGATGGGCATCGACGCCACCAACAAGTGGCCCGGTGAAACGAGCCGCGAGTGGGGCACGACCATCACCATGACGCCCGAGGTGAAAACACGGGTGGATCAGATTTGGCAGGAGTTGGGTCTGTAGGGTATAATTGACCTTGGCGGGCCCCTGCGCATTGTGGCATGGCTAACCTGGTCAGGTCGGGAACGAAGCAGCCACGGCTATTAACCATAAGTGCCGCAGATCAGGCTCGCCTCCTTCGGGAATCCTTCGGGAATATTAAAAGCTGCCATCAGGCAGCTTTTTTTATTTGGTGGCTAGTCGCCCCGCAGTTCCGCCTCGTACGGCCGCTCCGATACGACGATCATCGGGTTGGCCTTCATCAAGTCCGATTCCGGTTTCAGCGCGATCTCGTGTTTCGCGTTGGTGTTGTAGGCCTTGGCGCCGATCTTCAGCTGCGCCGGCTTGTCGAACTTGAACAGCACCACATCCACGCTCGGGGCGAACATGCTCATCGCGCCGGCCATCTTCTTGATCGCCTTGTTCATTTGCCCGACGCTGCCCATCACCGTCGCGTACGGCCACTGCAAACCCTCCGGCAGCGGCGTGACGGCCTCGTAGTTGACGGCGGCCTTGTCTTCCTTCGGCAGGCTGGTCATGATCTTGACGTCGTCGTTCATCCATTTGGGATTCGGCGCGCCGATCGCCAGGCGGAAATCCTTGGTGAGCGCCGGCAGCGGCGTGCGTTCGTTGCCATCGACCACCGTCAGCACGACGTCGGACGGCTTGTAGACCTTGTTGACCGGCTGCACCTTGAGGAACAGGTTGACGCGGTCGCGCTCGGCGGGCGGCAGCGCGTAGAAACGGTCCAGGCGCAGGCCCTCGATCAGTTTTTTGTACGGCGTCCATTCGCGCTCGGCGGCGTGCAGGTTCAGGGACAACATCAGCAGGGAGAGCAGGGCGATTTTTTTCATTTTCCACTTATTAAAACAAAAACAAATTGTAGGGCAGAATTGTTGCCGTACCTATTATCGCGCCGAGTTGTTACAATTGCCGCTTTGGCGCGCCCGGCGCAGCCCCTTTGCTCCCGCTATCTACGGTAAAATCCAGCATGTCCTATCAAGTCCTCGCCCGTAAATACCGCCCCAAGAACTTCGAAACGCTCGTCGGCCAGGAGCACGTCGTGCGCGCGCTCACGCACGCGTTGCACAGCGGCCGCCTGCACCACGCCTACTTGTTTACCGGTACGCGCGGCGTCGGCAAGACGACCTTGTCGCGCATCCTGGCCAAGTCGCTCAATTGCGTCGGCCCGGACGGCAACGGCGGCATCACGCCGACCCCTTGCGGCGTGTGCGAGGCCTGCACCGCGATCGACGCCGGACGGTTTGTCGATTACATCGAGATGGACGCGGCGTCGAACCGGGGCGTGGACGAGATGGCGCAACTGCTGGAGCAGGCGGTGTATGCGCCGAGCAATGCGCGCTTCAAGGTCTACATGATCGACGAGGTGCACATGCTCACCAACCACGCCTTCAACTCGATGCTGAAGACGCTGGAGGAGCCGCCCGAGCACGTCAAATTCATCCTGGCGACGACCGATCCGCAAAAGATCCCCGTCACGGTGCTGTCGCGCTGCCTGCAATTTAACCTGAAGCAGATGCCGCCGGGCCACATCATCGGCCACCTGGAAAATATCCTGGGGCAGGAGGGCATCACCTTCGAGCAGCCGGCGTTGCGCCTGCTGGCCGCCGGCGCCCACGGCTCGATGCGCGACGCGCTGTTGCTGACCGACCAGGCGATCGCCTACGCGGCTGG
>DATMSN010001043.1:0-2176 GCA_035565375.1 Duganella sp.
TATATAGAAAGAACACGATGAACATACTGACTTCAAACACCAGCGCCAGGACGCTGGCGGCGGCGCTGGCCCTGGGCTTTGGCCTGTCGGCCGCCCCGCCGGCGCACGCCTACACCGTCTCCGGCACCAAAATCCTCGACGACGCCGGCATCGCCGTGCCCTTGCGCGGCGTGAACTGGTTCGGCTTCGAGACTTCCGACGGCACGGTGCACGGCCTGTGGGCGCGCAACTGGAAAGACATGATCGACCAGATCCAGGCCAGCGGCTTCAACGCCGTGCGCGTGCCGGTGTGCCCGGCCACGTTCCGCGGCGAGGGCTCGCCGCCCGCCGGCGTCATCAACGCCAACCTCAATCCCGAGCTGGTCGGCCTCAAATCGCGCCAGTGGCTCGACGTCTTCCTGGCCGAGTTGGACCGGCGCGGCATCTACATCCTGCTCGACCACCACCGGCCCGACTGCCAGGCCATCTCCGAGCTGTGGTACACGCCGGCCTACAGCGAGGCGCAGTGGCTCGACGATCTGGACTACCTGGCCCAGCATTATTCCGGCCTGCGCAACCTGGTCGGGCTGGACTTGAAGAACGAACCGCACGGCGCCGCCACCTGGGGCACCGGCAACAGCCAGACCGACTGGGACCTGGCCGCCGAGCGCGCCGCCAAACGCATCCTCGCGGTCAACCCCAAGCTGCTGATCTTCGTCGAGGGCATCACCACCAACCCGGTCTGCTCGGGCAACCAGGGCCTGTTCTGGGGTGGCAACCTGGAACCGTTGAAATGCAAGGCGCTCGACATCCCGCGCAACAAGCTGGTGCTGTCGCCGCACGTGTACGGCCCCGACGTGTTCAACCAATCGTACTTCGACGACCCCAGCTTCCCCGCCAACATGCCGGCGATCTGGGACACGCATTTCGGCCAGTTCGCCAAGGACTATCCGGTGGTGCTGGGCGAAGCGGGCGGCAAATACGGCCACGGCGGCAGCCCCAAGGACAAGGTCTGGCAGGACGCGCTGGTCACCTACCTGAAGCCGCGCGGCATGACGGGCCTGTTCTACTGGTCGTGGAATCCGAACAGCGGCGACACCGGCGGCATCCTGCAGGACGACTGGAAAACCGTCTGGCCCGACAAGCTGGCGCTGTTGCAGCGCCTGTGGGACGGTAGCACCACCACGCCGCCGACCAACCCGCCGACCACGCCGCCGGGCAATGTCACCGCGACGCAGAAGATCAACTCGGACTGGGGCGCGGGCTATTGCTCGGAAGTGACGGTCAGCAATCCCGGCACCCAGCCGGTGCAGTGGAACATCCAGCTGACGGTGGACGGCAAGATCAACAACCTGTGGAGCGCCGTCTGGAGCCAGAGCGGCGCCACGCTGACGGCCTCGGGGCAAAGCCATAACGCCACCGTGCAACCGGGCGGCACGCAGGCGTTCGGCTTCTGCGCCACGCGCTAGCGGCATAAGGCGGCGATATCCGTGGCCCCGCGCCAAAGCGACGGGACCACGGAAACACCAAAACCACGAAATCACGCGGATTAGGGGCGGCGGCCGGACGGCAGCCGGTACGTTGTGCTACTATTTGCGGACCATGAAACTGTCGGAACCGAGTCGCGCGCTCGCGGCCATCATTATGTTGTTCAGCTTGCTGTTTGCGCAGCTGGCTGTTTCCGCATACGCCTGCCCGGTGGTGGGCAAGCCGCGGATGCTGGAAGCGGCTAGCATGGCAAACATGCCGGGTTGCACCGACACGGGCATGGACAAGAGCAGCGCCGCGCTGTGCGCCGCACACTGCGACACGGGCCACCAGTCGGCAGACACTTCCGGCACGCCGGTCGTCCAGCCATTCGTGCCCTGCAACTTGGAAGTCGTGCTTCCCCGCGTCGAACGCGCCCCGCCATCGCTTGCCTCCTCACTCGAATCCGTACCGCTGACGCGCGCCACGGCGCCGCCCCTGGCCATCCGGCACTGCTGTTTCCGCATTTAATCCTCCAGAGCGCCTCGTTCGTCACCGCTTCGCCGCATCCGGCGCGCGCGGTGTTGTCCATCGCATTCTGGAGAAATCATGTCACCCCCGTTTTCCGTGCATTCCACTGCGCGCGCCTGCCGTCTTCGGATCGCGCCGAAGGCCGCGCTCGCGCTCTCGTTGCTCGCCGCCGTCCATGGCGCACCGGCGGCGCCGCTGC
>DATMSN010001044.1:0-3976 GCA_035565375.1 Duganella sp.
TCTCTGGCGCACGGCGGCCGGTGCGAGGGCCCCCCGGGACTGCGTCCGCAGTACCACGACAACTACTATGGCGCCTACTTCCGCGACCCCGAGGGGAATAAACTGGGCGTCGTCTGTCACGACGCCGTGGCCCAGGGTTAAGCCAACGCCTCCTTGGCCGCTTCCTCGGGCGTCAGGCCGTCATAGAACTGGTCGGTGAACCATTCGACCTGCTCCTCGATGTGATCCTGCGCCTCCGCCACCGTCGCGCCGCCCTTGACCAGAAAGCCCTCAACCTCGATACACCAGTTGATCAGCTCCAGGGTTTCCGGGTCCAGCTCTTCCTTTTTCTTTGCCATGATTTACCTCTGCATCGGGTGGTTACGAGCCTCCAGTGTAACAGGCGACAGGCTTACTTCTCCGGGTAGAGCACCACCTGCAGATAATTATTCATGTCGAAGTAGCGCCTGGCGGCCTCCTTCAGGTCCGACGGCTTGAGCGCCTGAACGCGCTCCTCGTACTTCAGGATATCCTCCGGATTGCTGTTGTTGAAGAAGGAGTTCTGCAGCGAGGCCAGCCAGTAGCCGTTCTCGCGCATGCCCTTCTGATAGCCCTTGAGCCATGCGGATTTGACTTTGTTCAGGTCCGCCTCGTCGGCGCCGTCCCGCTTGATCTTCTCGATCTCGGCAAAGGTCGCGGCGATCACCTTGTCCACATTCTCGGGCGCGCACGGCAGATTGGCGCTGATCGAGTAGTTCTCGTAAGGGATGCGGTTCAGCGAGCCGTTCATGCCGCCGCTGTAGATGACGCCCATCTTCTCGCGCAGCACCTCGATCAGTTTGAGGTTCATCACCTCGACCAGCGCCTGCAGCCGCATGCGCTCCTCGCGCGAGTATTTGGCCTCGCCGGTGAACGACAGCGAAATAGTGCTCTTCGGGTCGGCGCCGGCGTGCACGTCCTTCTTGACCACACCCTTGACGGGGCGCACGCCCTCGTCCTTGAAGGCCACCGGAATGTCTTCCGTGGGCAGACTGGCCAGATAGGTCGCGATCAGCGGCTTGATCTTTTCCACGTCGAAGCTGCCGACGATGAAAAAGGTGAAATCGCGCGCGCTGGACAAACGTTTTTTGTAGATTTCCATCACCCGGTCCAGCGCCAGCTGGTCGAAATCGGCCGGCTTGGCGGCGCGCAGCACGCGCGGGCTGTTGTTGTAGAGCGTGGCGGTGATCGTATCGTAGAACACCGACTCCGGACGCGCCAGATTGTTCTGCGCCAGTTCGCGCTGGCGGTCGACATAGGCGCTATAGATGGCGGCGTCCTTGCGCGGCTGCGTCATCTGCAAATAGGTCAGCTGCAGCATCGATTCGATGTCGTCGCTGCCCGAACTGCCGTTCACCGCTTCGTTGAGCGAATTGACGCCGGCGCTGGCGCTGACGCTTTTTCCGGCCAGGACTTTCACCAGATCGTTCGGCGTGTAGTTCAACACGCCCATCTGCGCCACGATGCTGCTGGCGTAATGGGACGTGAAGACGTCCTTGTCGCCGAACAGCGACCAGCCGCCGTAGCGCAAGCCGGACATCAGCACCTGATCGTTATTGAAGTCGGTCGGCTTCAGCACCACCTTGACGCCGTTGCTCAATATGAGTTCCGTCGTGCCGATCCTGGCATTGACGGTCTGCTTGACGATGGCGCCCGGCTTCGGCAGCACCGGCATCAGCTGGGTGGCGTAGATTTTTTCCTCCTGCGCCTTGACGCTGATCTTTTCGGCGGCGTTGGCGATGACCACCAGATCGGCAGCCTTCGGCGTGGCCGCGCCGGCCTTGTCGACGCCGGTATAGATCACCAGTTTGCTCTGGTTGTCCGGAATCGTCACCTTGACGGCGGCGTTCACCTCCGACAGCGAGATGTCCGGAATAAGCTCGCGCGCGTAGCGGTACTCGGCGGCGATGCCCGGTATGGTTTCGTCCTCCAGGAAGTGGCGGATATATTCGGCCGCGTAGCCGGACGAATCGGATTTATCGCGCTCGTTGTACAGATTCTCGTACGTGCGCAGGATGCCCTTCTTGGCCCGTTCCACTTCGGAGGCGGTGAAGCCGTACTGGCGCGCGCGCTCGTCCTCCTCCACCAGCGCGTTGATGGCTGGCGTCACGCCGCCCTTGCCCAGCACCGCGCCGGCGCCGAACGAACGGTAGCCGCGCACGATCTTGTTCATGCCGCTGCCGCCCTGCAGGAACGGAGGGTTGGCCTGCTGCGTCAATTCGTACATGCGCTGGCTGAGGATAAAGCTATACACGTTTTCGATCAACTTCTGGCGATAGTCGGCCAGGGTCGCGCCGGCCGGCCAAGGCTGGATCGGATAACGGATATACACGGAGTTGCTGCTGACTTCCTTGTCGGTGAAGACGATACCTTCGGACTCCTGGCGCTCCGGGATCTTGGCGTACTCGCGCGGGCGCGGATTGGCGGGATTCTTCAATTTGCTGAAATGGCGCTCGATCAGCGTGCGCGCCGCTTCCGGGTCGATATCGCCGACCACCACCACCGCCATCAGGTCCGGACGATACCAGTCGCGGTAGAAGCGCTTGATGGCGTCGTACTTGAAGTTCTTGATGATGTCTTCCTTACCGATCGGCATGCGCTGCGCGTAGCGCGAGCCATTGAGCACCTTCGGCAGCACCACCTTGTTCATGCGGTCGTCCACGCCCTTCCCCATGCGCAGCTCTTCGAGCACGATACCGCGCTCGCTGTCGATGTCCGCGTCATTGAAGGACAGGCCGTGCGCCCAATCCTCCAGCACCTGGAAGCCCTGCTCGACGATCTCCTTTTTATCGGTCGGTATCGGCAGGATGTAGACGGTTTCGTCGAAGCTGGTGTAGGCGTTCAAGTCGGCCCCGAACTTCACGCCGATCGACTGCAGATACGATACCAGCTCGTTGCGCTTGAAATTGGTGGAGCCGTTGAAGGCCATGTGTTCGGTGAAGTGGGCCAGGCCTTGCTGATCGTCGTCCTCCAGGATGGAACCGGCTTTGACGACCAGCCGCAGTTCCAGCTTGTTCTCCGGACGCGCGTTCTTCTGCACGTAATATGTCAGGCCGTTTGCCAGTTTGCCAACCTTGACTTGGGGTCCGATCGGTAGCACGTCGCTTAGTTTGAGCGGCGGTTCCTGTACTTGTCCCTGGCCTTGCGCCAGGAAGGAAAACGACAGCAGCAACGCCCCGGACAGCACCCGCAATTTAATCAGCTTCATTCGGCAGACAGTAAAAATCAAAAAAGGCTACCTTACACCGAAAATCCTGATTTGGGCTAGAATCCTTAGCTCGCCTGCCAGCCGGCAGGCGCTAACTTACGTCTTCGGGGCGGGGTGCGATTCCCCACCGGCGGTAAGACCAGCGATGGTCAAGCCCGCGAGCGCCTTTTCAAGCGATTTTAAAGGGTCAGCAGATCTGGTGTAACTCCAGGGCCGACGGTAATAGTCCGGATGAAAGAAGATGTGCGGTGACGCGGCCTCCCGCCCGAGCGATCGGTGCGGCGGGCCGCGCGTATTCGCTTGCCCTGTCGCGTTTTTCGCTATTGCGAGGAGCGTTTCCCATGTTTGACCAAGTATCCGCCGTATCCCCCTATTCCCTTGTTTCGGATGACCTGGAGGGCCGCATCGCCGCGGCGCTCGAGGCCATGCGCGCCGGCGTGCCGGTGATCCTGCTCGACGATTTCGACCGCGAGAACGAAGCCGATTTGATCGTTGCCGCCGAAAAGATCACCGTGCAATCGATGGCCATGATGATCCGCGAATGCAGCGGCATCGTCTGTTTGTGCCTGAGCGCCGACAAGGTGCGCGCGCTGGAGCTGCCGCCGATGGCGGCCGACAACGGCAGCCGTTACGGCACACCGTTCACGGTATCGATCGAAGCGCGCGAGGGCGTCACCACCGGCGTCTCGGCGGCCGACCGCGTGACGACCATCCGCGCCGCCATCGCCGCCGACGCCAGGCCGGGCGACC
>DATMSN010001045.1:0-2846 GCA_035565375.1 Duganella sp.
GCCTCGGCCAACGGCGCAAGCGCGTCGATGTTGCGTGCCGTGGCGACGACCTTGTCACCGCGTTCGAGGGCCGCTTCCGCCCAGATGCGGCCGAAGCCGCGCGCCGCGCCGGTGATGAACCAGACTTTTTGAGGCATGATGTTTCCTTTAATTTGATGGAAGGAATGAACAGGCTTCCATCTTAGGGCGGCCGGCGCGGCCGGGGGTAGCTCGATCCTCTCCGGCCATTGCCCGATCCTGCCGGACAGCGCGGCAGACCGGACGCCGCCGATCGCCAGCGAAACACGGCGCGACCCGTCGTTGCGTGGCCACGCTCATACAGTCTCCTTCAACGCGCGATTGTGAACGGCCGGCGTGGCGCGCGCGGCAGCCTTCCGATTGGGGTTCAACAGGAAATGCGCCAGCGCCGGCAGCAGTATCAGCGCGCCCAGCATATTCCAGATGAACATGAAAGCCAGCAGAATGCCCATATCGGCCTGGAATTTGATTGGCGAGAACGCCCACGTCGCCACGGCGATTCCCAAGGTCACGCCGGTCAGCACCACCACCTTGCCGGTGAACAGCAGCGCCTTGTAATACGCCGCCGACAGGCTCGCACCGCGACGCAGCTCGACCATCATCACCGACACCACATACAGCGCATAGTCGACGCCAATGCCGACACCGAGCGCGATCACCGGCAACGTGGCGACCTTGACGCCTATCCCCAGCCCCACCATCAGCGCCTCGCACAACACCGACGTCAACATCAACGGCAGCACCGCGCACACCACCGCGCGCCACGAGCGGAACGTCACGAACGCCAGCACGACGACGGCGGCATACACCCACAACAGCATCTGCGTGTTGGCCTTCTTGACGACGATGTTGGTGGCGGCCTCGATGCCGGCGTTGCCGGCGGCCGACAGGAATTGGATATCCTTGCTGTTGTTGGCGGCGGCGAAAGCCTCGACCTCGCGCACCACCGCGTCGAGCGTGTCGGCCTTGTGATCCTTCAGATACACGTACACCGTCAGCAAATCGCAATTCTGATTGAGCAGTTCGCGCGGCGCGCGCGTGGTGATCGCGTTGAGCATATCCTGCGAGCGTGGCAGGTCGAACCATTTCAAGCTGCCCTCGTTCATGCCCGCCGAGGCGCGCTTGCTCAAGGTCGCATACGAGTTGGTCGACTCGACGCCGGCCAGCTGCTGCAACTTCCACTCCAGCGCCTCGACCTGCACCAGCGTGGCGTACGTGGCGCACTGGTACTGCGGCGTGCGCACCATGACCACGTAGTTGTCGCTGCTGGCGGCGTAGTTGGCGGCCATGAACGCGCTGTCGCGGTTGTAGCGCGAATCGGCGCGCAGCTCGGGCGCGCCGGGATCGAGGTCGCCGATCTTCAAGTGCGTGCTAACGACGCCACCGGCGGCCGCCAGCACCACGCCGACACCGATGGCGATGCCGGCCCAGCGGCGGCCGGTGAAGCGGTCCAGGAAAGCCCACAAACGATGCTTGCGCGGCGCCCCGCCGGCATCCGTGCCCTCCTCGTCGCGCAGGCTGCGCTGCGCTGCGGCGGCGCTGACACCGGTGTACGAGAGCAGCACCGGCAAAAGAATCAGGTTGGTGAAGATCAGCATCGCCACGCCCACGCTGGCGGCGATCGCCAGGTCGTGGATCACCGGGATGTCGATCACCATCAGCACCGCGAAACCGACGGCGTCGGCCAGCAGCGCCGTCAGCCCGGCCAGGAACAGCCGGCGGAAGGTGTAGCGCGCCGCCACCAGCCGGTGCGCGCCACGGCCGATGTCCTGCATGATGCCGTTCATCTTCTGCGCGCCGTGGCTCATGCCGATGGCGAACACCAGGAACGGCAGCAGCACCGAATACGGATCGAGGTCGAAGCCGAGCAGCGGCAAGGCGCCCAGCAGCCACAAGGCCGCCACCAGCGAACACGCCACCACCAGCGCGGTGCTGCGCGCGCAGCGCGTGTACCACAGCAGCACACCGGCGCAGATGGCCAGCGCCACGGCGAAGAACAGTAGCACCTGGCGCATGCCGTCGATCAGGTCGCCCACCACCTTGGCGAAGCCGGTGATGTGGATGCGCACGCCCTGCGCCTCGTACTTGGCGCGCAGCTGTTCGAGCCGGTCCGACAGCGCCGCGTAGTCGATGCGCTGGGTGCCGCTGGTGTCCTGCAGCGGTACCACGATCACGCTGGACTTGAAATCCGGCGCCACCAGCGCGCCGATCTCGCCGGAGCGCTCGATGTTGGCGCGCAGCTCGGCCAGCCGCGCCGGCGAGCCGTCGAAGCCGTCCGGGATCACCGGCCCGCCATCGAGCCCCTCCTCGGTCACGCCGATCCAGCGCACCGACGGCATCCAGATCGATTTCATGAACGAGCGGTCGACGCCGGGCACCAGGAACAACTCGTCGCTGAGCTGGCGCAGCGTCTCCATGTAGCGCGCGCTGTAGATGGTGCCGTCGGGACTGGCGACGGCCACGCGCAGGGTGTTGCCCAGGCCCGCCAAGTCGGCCTTGTGCGCCTGGTAGTTCTGCACGAACGGATGGCGCGCCGGGATCATGCGCTCGAAGCTGGGGTTCAGGCGCACGCCGAGCGCCTGCCAGCCCAGCAATGCCGTCAGCAGCACGAACACGATCAGCACGCCGACGCGGTGGTTGAACAGCAGCCGCTCGACGGCCGAGCCGGAGCGCGGGTCGAACTGGTCCAGTTGGGCGATCACCGGGTGATCTGAAGTCGGGGTATGCATGGGATTACGGTCTTTCGAGAGGGTTCAGGGCGATCCGGCTGACGCCGCGCACACCGGAGACGACCAGGTTGCCGTCGCCGGCCTGCGCCACGCCGGTCA
>DATMSN010001046.1:0-2587 GCA_035565375.1 Duganella sp.
CAGCCACCGGGGATTTCGCCGACGGCGAAATGAGCGGATCGGTTGCGGCGCCGGCGCTCATGGCGACGCAGCAGCAGGCAATCAGGGTGAGAAGAGTACGCATGAGTTTCCAGAAGTAAAAGAATTACATACTGGTTTACGGATGCATTTGGGCAAAACTTGAGACGTGCCGGCCGCGCAAGGGAGAATTATTTCTGTAGAGACACGCCGCGCGGCCCGCGCGGCGTGCTTGAAGCGAGTCGGGAGGACCGCGCTTAGCGGCCCATCACGCGGCGGCCCAGCTTCCAGGCGCCGCCCAGCAGCATCGGCACCACGGCCACGCCGACGCCGACCATGACGATCTCGGTCAGGTGGTCGCGCACCAGCGGGATGTTGCCGAAGAAATAGCCGGCGGTGGTCAGCAGCGAAACCCACAGCACCGCGCCGGTGATGTTGTACAGTTGGAAGCGCGCGTGCGTCATGTCCGACACGCCGGCCACGAAGGGCGCGAACGTGCGCACCACCGGCACGAAGCGCGCCAGCACGATGGTCTTGCCGCCGTGCTTCTCGAAGAACTCGTGGGTGCGGCGCAAGGCGTCCTTGTTGAGCCAGCGGTAATCGTGCGTGAACACTTTCTGGCCGATGGCCTCGCCGATCCAGTAATTGAGCGTGTTGCCGGTGACGGCCGCCGTAATGAGCAGCAACATCAGCAGGGCCAGATTCATTTCACCCACCGCGCACAACGCGCCGGCGATGAACAACAAGGTGTCACCCGGGAAGAAAAACAGCACGACCAGCCCGGTCTCGCAGAAAATGATGGCGAACAGCACGGCATAAACCAGGGTGCCGTATTGTTGAATGATCACTTCCAATGTTTTGTCGACATGAAGGATCATGTCAAAGAATTGCATAAAATCCATATTCTTCCCATAAAGTGTGCGCCGGAATCATACACCAGCAATGCCGCGAGAGGTCGAAGTTTCCAGACGCCGCTCCCGGCCCTTTTCCCAACGCTGTTAACCAGTTTACAATCGTCCGCGTGCCCGCAGCAAGCGGACGCGTCCAACCCAAGGAGATTCTGGATGTCCCCGACCCGATTTCTACGTACTTGTACTTACGCCCTGCCGCTCGCCGCGCTCGCCGCGACGGCCACCGCGGCCGATCTGCCGGTCAAGCCGAGCGCCGGCGATCTGGTCAAACAATCCAAACCCGCCGACTGGCGCCCGCTGGACCCGAACAACACCTTGTACATGGAATTGCCGGCCGGCCGCGTGGTAATCGAACTGGCGCCGGAGTTCGCGCCCGAGAACATCGCCAACCTCAAGACGCTGGTCCGGGAAAGATACTTCGACGGCCTGGCGGTGCTGCGCTCGCAGGACAACTATGTGGCGCAGTGGGGCGATCCGGACGCCGAAAAGAATCCCAAGCCGCTCGGCACGGCAAAAGCGAAGGTGGTGGGCGAATTCACCGTCCCCATGGCCAACGATAAGCATTTTGTGCGCCAGATGGACTTCGACGGCTACGCGCCGCAAATCGGCCACTCCAACGGCTTCCCGGTGGGACGCGATCCGAAGACCAAAACCACCTGGCTGGCGCACTGCTACGCCACGGTCGGCGTCGGCCGCGACATGGCCACCGACAGCGGCAACGGCGCCGAACTGTACGCGGTCAACGGCCACGCGCCGCGCCATCTGGACCGCAACATCACGGCGGTGGGACGGGTGGTCTCGGGCATGGCGCTGCTGGCGACGCAGCCGCGCGGCGGCCAGGAGATGGGCTTCTATGGTGCGAACGAGGCCAGGACGCCGATCAAATCGGTGCGCCTGGCGGCCGACGTGCCGGAGGCGGAGCGCAGCCACCTGGAGGTGATGCGCAGCGAGGCGCCGATTTACAAGGAAGTCATCGAAGCGCAGCGCAACCGCGGCGGGCCATGGAACAAGTTCTCGCCCAACTATGTGGAGCTGTGCAACGCGCCGATACCGGTGCGCGAGCGCCCCGCGCTATAATCTCCCTGATGAACGCGCCAGACACCTCTCCCCCCGCACCCCGCCCGATCCAGGCCCTGCCCGACCAGCTCATTTCGCAGATCGCCGCCGGCGAGGTGGTCGAGCGGCCGTCCGCCGTCGTCAAGGAACTGCTGGAAAACGCGCTCGACGCCGGCGCCACGCAGATCACCGTGCGGCTGGAGGAAGGCGGCGTCAAACGCATCGCCATCACCGACAACGGCCGCGGCATCCCGCCCGAGCAGATGCCGCTGGCGCTGGCGCGCCACGCGACCTCGAAGATCGCCTCCCTGAACGACCTCGAAAACGTCGGCACGCTGGGTTTTCGCGGCGAGGCGCTGGCGTCGATCGCCTCGGTGGCCGCCGTCACGCTGACCTCGCGCACCGCCGACGCCGCGCACGCGTGGGAAATCGTCGGCTCGCACAACGGCACCGTGGCGCCGTCGTCCGGTGCCCTGGGCACCACCATCGACGTGCAGGACCTGTACTTCAATACCCCGGCGCGGCGCAAATTCCTCAAGTCCGAGCAGACCGAATTCGGCCACTGCGCCGAAGTCGTGCGCCGCATCGCGCTGGCGCGGCCGGACGTGTCGTTCAGCCTGACC
>DATMSN010001047.1:0-1794 GCA_035565375.1 Duganella sp.
GCCGGCCGATCGGCATCTGCGCGGGCAACGGCTCGCGCCCGGACACATAAGGCGCGCAATCGAAGGCGGTGGCGGTGACCGTGGCCTCGGTCGGCCCGTAGGTGTTAAGCAGCTTGACGTGACCCAGGCCGGCGTTGCGCCAAGCCTGCAGCGCCTCCGGCGGCATCGCCTCGCCGGTGGCCTGTACCTGGCGCAGCGCGCCGTAATCGCGCACGCCATGGCTGGCGAAATCCTGCACCAGCATGTTCCAGTAGGCGGTGCTCAGATCGGCGATGGTGATGCGCTGGTCCAGCGTGGCGCGATAGAAGGTGTCGCTGTCCCACAGCGCCGGACCGCGCAGCACCACGGCGGCGCCAGCGGCCAGCGGCGGGAACAGCTGTTCGACGAAGCCGTCGAAATTCATGGTCGAGAACAGCAGCATGCGGTCGGCCGCCGTCAGGCCGAAGTAACCGACGGCGACCTGGGTATGTTCGGCCAGCGCGTGGTGCGCGACGGCGATACCCTTGGGTTTTCCGGTCGATCCGGAGGTGTAAATCAGGTAAGCGAGCGACGCCGGGTGCACCGGCAGATCGAGGTTCGATTCCAGCTCGGGCGCCGGTTGCGCGGCGTCCGTGCCGATTTCCAGCACCGGCAGGCCCGGTTGGCGCGGCAGCGAGGCCGCGATCGCGCTTTGCGTCAGCAACAGCACGATGCCGCTGTCGGCCATCATCGACGACAGCCGCTCGGCGGGATACGCGGGGTCGAGCGGCACGTAGGCACCGCCGGCTTTGAGCACGGCCAGCACCGCCACCACCATGTCGATCGAGCGCTCCAGCGCCAGGCCGACCCGCTGCTCCGGCCCCACGCCGAGGGTGCGCAAATGCCGTGCCAGACGGTTGGCGCGCCGGTTCAACGCGTCGTGGCTAAGCGTGACGTCGTCATAAATCAGCGCCGGGGCAAGCGGATGCAGGCTCGCCCGCCGTTCGATCAAGCGGTGAACCGGCTCCGCGGACGGATAGCGTTGCGCGTTCTCGCCTCCCGCCAGCAACGCCGTCCGCGCGTCGTCCGCCAGCAGCGGCAGCGCGCCGCATGGCAGGCCGGAGTTGTCCGCGAGAGCGTTCAGCAGATGGGCGGTTTGCGCCGCGAACGCCGCGACCTGGGTCGCGGAGAAGCGCGTGGCGTCGTAGCTGTAATGCAGGCGCAGCGCCTGCCGCACGCCGCCGCTGACGACGGCGGTGATGGTCAGCGGATAGTGCGTGTCGTCCTGGCCGCCGATGGCGCCGAAGCGAAGGCCGCCCGGCGCGGCGGCAAGCAGCGCCTCGTCCATCGGGAAATTCTCGAATACGATCAGCGTGTCGAACAGCGCCTGGCCGCCATGTCCGGCCCAGCGCTGCACTTCCACCAGCGGGGTATGCTCGTACTCGCGCATGGCCAGATTGTCGGCTTGCAGCGCGCGCAGCCACTCGCCGGCAGGCCCGTCGGCGGACGGCGCCGCCGTCAACGGCAGCGTGTTGATGAACAGGCCGAGTATCCGTTCGGCGTCCGCCAGCTCGGCCGAGCGGCCGGCCGTCGTCACGCCGACCGTCACGGCGGCTTGACCGGTGTAGCGCTGCAGCAGCAGTATCCACGCCGCCTGCACCAGGGTGTTCAGCGTGACGTGTTCGCGGCGCGTCGCCACAAGTAGGCCGGCGGTCTCGGTGACGCCTAGCAGTTGCGTGTGATGACCGAAGGCCGGGCCGTCGGTGGCCAACGGTGCCGGCAAGGCATCCGCCAGGCGTGTCGGCTGCTCGACGCGGGCCAGTTGGCCGCGCCACC
>DATMSN010001048.1:0-3232 GCA_035565375.1 Duganella sp.
GCTTGCCGCCGGTTGCGGGCGCGGCTCGGCCGCTTTGGCGCGCGGTTTGCCCATCTGCGACAGCACGTTGGCCTTGACGCGCAACGCCGGTTGCAGCAGCGGCATGGCCGCCGCCGCCGCATCGAGCGCGCCGAATACGCGATCGATAACCGCGTCGATACGGGCGGCATCATACCCCCAGGCGCCCAACTCGGCATACAAACGCCGGCACAGAATATCCACGGCGTCGAGCGCGTTCGCGCGCGAGACGACCGGACGATCCGCCAGCCGGGCCAGCGCCGGCACGACATTGAGTCTGCGCGTCTGCTGGTCCAGCAGCATGTCCATGGTCAGGCCGAACAGCCGTGCCACCTCGGACTGCAGACCAGGGACATCCAGATTCGGCAGCCTCGTGAGCGACACCAGCATGTCCGGCATCTGTTCGTCGTCCGGGCAGCGGCCCAGTATGTGCAGGCCGTCGCGGATCTGGGCGGAACCCAGTTCGCACAGATAGCCGTCCAGGTCTTCGATCAGGTGGGCGACATCCGAGCCGCCCATCGCCGCCAGCGCCGCCGGCGGGCCGTCTCCATGATCGTGGTCATGGTGGTGATCATGGTCGTGATGATGGTGCGCATGGCCGTGGTCGTGATCATGATCATGCTCATGGTCATGGTCATGCTCATGGTCGTGATCATGGTGCAGTAGCCGCATCTGCAAATCGGCGTTCAGGTTGGTCTGCTGGACCAGTTCCCATATCTGCTGTTGCAGCAACGGCAGCTTGGCGGGGTCCAGCACTTCGACTTGGTAATATTCATCGACCAGTTGCGTCAACTGGGCCAGCGCGCCGTAGGTGTCGGCCGTGGTCATCGGCGGCGTCAGGTGGTCGACGACGACCGCGTGGCCGCGCCGCTTCGCCTGCGAGCCTTCGCCCGGATCGTTGATGATGAACGGATAAAACAGCGGCACGTCGCCCAGCAGCGCATCCGGGAAGCACTCCTCGGACAAGCCGACGCCCTTCCCCGGCAACCACTCCATCGTGCCATGCTTGCCGACGTGGACAATGGCGTCGGCGCGCCACTCGTCGCGCAGCCAGCGATACAGCGCGTAGTAGTGATGCGTCGGCGGCAGGTCCGGCTGATGGTAGATCGCGTCCGGGTCCATGCCATAGCCGCGCGGCGGCTGCAGCGCGACGAACACATTGCCCATCTCGATCCCGGCCAGCGACAGGTGGCCGTCATGCACATAAGCCTCGCCCGGCGCGGCGCCCCATTGCGTGGTCATCTTCTCCCGCAACGACGCCGGCAGCTCCGCGAACCACTGCGCGTATTGCGCCGCCGGCACCCGGCCCGCCGCATTGCGCAGCTGCTCGGCGGTCACGTAGATATTGTCGTACGAGCAGCGCGCGATCAAATCGTGGATCAACGCCGTGCCATCGCCGGCCGGTTGGCCCGCGTCATAGCCGGCCGCGCGCATCGCCTCCAGAATGCGGATCAGCGACGCCGGCGCATCCAGCCCGACCGCGTTGCCGATCTGCGAAGCCTTGCTGCTCGAATTGGTGAACATGAAGGCGACACGCTTTTGCGCGTTCGGCACGCGCTTCAACCGCGCGAAGCGTGCGGCGATGCCGGCGATGCGCGCCACGCGGTCCGGCAGCGGGTCGTACTCGACGGCCTCGCTGGGCAGGCCGGCCGCGCGCGCCTTGAACGACAGCGGCACCGTGATGATGCGGCCATCGAACTCCGGCAGCACCACATTCATCGCCGTATTGAGCGGATTGAGGCCGCGCGCCGTCTGGCTCCACTGTTCCAACGTCATGCCGCTGGTGATGGCCTGCAGCACCGGCACGTCCAGCGTTTCCAATACGCCGACCGACCACCCGGCCGGCGTCGGCCCGCCAGGCGTGATCTCGCCCATCGCAAAGGAAGTGGTATTGATCAGCACATCGACCTGCGCCCCCGAAGCGCCGGCGACGTAGCGCAGCGCGCTGGGCAGGCCACCGTCATCGCCCGCGCCCGCGCGCAACGACGAGGTGAATACCGGCAGCACGTTCATGCCACGCGCCTCCAGCGCGGTCAGCAAGGCGTCGATGAAGCGCGTATTCCCGCTCATCCAGTGCGCGCGGTAAAACACGATGCCCACGCTGGGGCGCCGTTCATCGCGCAGCGCCAGCCAGTCGGCCAGGCCGGCTCCGGGCGACAGGTCGGGATGATAGATGCCGTGCTCCGGCAACGCGTGCGCGGGCTCGAAGCCGAAGCCCGTCAACAGCAGGTGGTCGGACAGGTAGCGCAGCAGCTGCGCGAGATTGGTGCTGCCCCCGGCCTGGAAATACTTCAGTGTCATCTGCAGCACGTCCGCGGATACCGCCGACACGGCGGCCAGCTCGGGATCGGGCTCGCCGGTGCCGCTGACGACGATCAGATGCCTGCCCTGGCGACGGGCGTGATCCACCAGTTCCGTAAATCCGGCCACGCCACCAAGACGGCCCAGCACCCGCACGATGATCACCCGCGCCGAGCGCAGGTCGCGCTCCAGCAGCGCCGCCATCGACGTATCGGCATCCAGCGATTGCAGATTGACGCCGGCCACCGCGCCGAAGCCGGCGGGCAGCTGCGACCGTGCCTGGTGCAGCACCGTCAGGTCGTTGGACGCATGCGTCAGCAGCGCGATGTGCGCGGGTCCGGCTGTCGCATTATTCATCTTTTGCTTCGTCATCTTTGGGTTCCGGTGCGCAGGTATCGCCTTCACCAAGGCGATGGAATATCAGGTCGCCGACTTCGCGACCGCCGATCAGATGCTCGTTGACGATGCGTTCCGCATTGGCCTCGTTCACCCGCTGGTACCACACGCCTTCCGGATAGACCACCATCACCGGCCCTTCGTAGCGGCAGGCCACCATGCAATGCGTGCGCGTGCGCTTGACGGCGAGCTCCGGCCGGGCGTCGATCATTTCGCCCATGCGCTCGAAGACGGCCTGCGCACGCCCCTCCTCCGGGGCGCAGCGCGGGCCGACGCACATGAATACATGACGGTGGTGGGTTCTCATCGGTCGGAGAACCGCTTATGGAAAAACCCGCTCAACCCGCCCAGCGCCAGCCAGAACACGCCATTGGCGAGCGCCGTGGCGTAGACGAAGGAGCGTTGCAGCTGTTCGGGGGCGAGGCTGGCGTGCACCAGCGGCTGCGGCGCGCCGACCAGATGCGGCACCACCAGCAGCGCGAGGGCCGCCAGCTTCAACGCCCAGTGGCGGCCGAAC
>DATMSN010001049.1:0-11019 GCA_035565375.1 Duganella sp.
CCGATGGCCGGCGCCGCCGCGAGGGCCGGCGTTCCCGCAGCGGCCGATGCACCGGTTCCGCTGCGGCTGTTCCCGCTGTCGGCGGTGCGTCTGACCGCCAGTCCGTTCCTGGACGCCCAGCAAACCGACCTGCGTTACATCATGGCGCTCAATCCGGACCGCCTTCTGGCGCCGTTCCTGCGCGAAGCCGGCCTGACGCCGAAAGAGGCCAGCTACGGCAACTGGGAATCGACCGGGCTGGATGGGCACATGGGCGGCCACTATCTGACCGCGTTGGCGCTGATGTTCGCCGCCACCGGCGACGAGGAAGTCCTCAAGCGGATGAACTACTTCGTGGCGGAACTCAAACGCTGCCAAGCGGGCAACGGCGACGGCTATATCGGCGGCGTTCCCGGCGGCGCCGCCGCGTGGCACGATATCGCCCAGGGTAAATTGCAGGCCGACGGCTTTTCCGTCAACGGCAAGTGGGTTCCGTGGTACAACCTGCACAAGCTCTACGCCGGCCTGCGCGACGCCTATATTTACGGCGGCAATCAGGACGCGCGCGCGATGCTGATCGCGCTGTGCGACTGGACCCTGGCCTTGACTTCGCACCTGAGCGAAGAACAGATGCAGAACATGCTGCGCTGCGAGCACGGCGGCATGAACGAGGTGCTGGCCGATGTTTCGCAGATGACGGGCCAGCAAAAATACATGGACCTGGCGATCCGCTTTTCGCATCAGGCCATTCTGCGCCCGCTGGAGGATGGCGAGGACCGGCTCACAGGCCTGCACGCCAATACGCAGATCCCGAAGGTGATCGGTTTCAAGCGCATCGGCGACATCACCGGCCGGCGCGACTGGCAAAATGCCGCACAGTTTTTCTGGCAGACCGTCCACGACCACCGCACCGTCGCCATCGGCGGCAACAGCGTCAAGGAGCACTTCCACGACCAGAAGGACTTCTCGCCCATGATCGAGGAGGTCGAAGGCCCCGAGACCTGCAATACCTACAATATGCTCAAGCTCACCGGGCTGCTGTTCCAGGGCGACCCCAAGGGAAGCTACGCGGACTACTATGAGCGGGCGCTGTACAACCACATTCTGGGTTCGCAGCGGCCGCAAAGCGGCGGCTTTGTCTACTTCACGCCGATGCGGCCGAACCACTACCGCGTCTATTCGCAGCCGCAGCAGGGCATGTGGTGCTGCGTCGGCTCGGGCCTGGAGAACCACGCCAAGTACGGCGAGTTCATTTACGCGCATCGCGGCGACAGCCTGTACGTCAACCTGTTCATCCCGTCGACGCTGAACTGGCGCGAGCGGGGCGTGACGATCAGGCAGTCGAACCGCTTCCCGGATGAAGCCAGCAGCAGCATCACCGTCAAGGGCAACAACACCTTCACGTTGAAGATCCGCTATCCCGAGTGGGTGGCGCCGGGCGCGCTGCGCATCGCCGTCAATGGCAAGCCGTTCGCCGCCAGTATCGGCGCCGACCGCTATGTCAGCGTGCGGCGCCAGTGGCGCGACGGCGACAAGGTCGATATCGGCCTGCCGATGAAAACCCGGCTCGAACAGATGCCGGACAAGTCCAACTACTACGCCGTGCTGCACGGCCCCGTGGTGCTGGCGGCGAAGACCAATCCTTTCCCGGACGAGAAGCTGAACTTCCTCGCCGACGACTCGCGCATGGGCCATATCGCCTCCGGGCCGGTAAGTCCATTGCAGGCCGCCCCGGTGCTGGTCAGCGAGAGCGCCGCCTTCGAAGGCCGCTTCAAGCCGGTGCCCGGCCTGCCGCTGACCTTTGTCGCGCCGGGGCTGGTGCAGGGCAAGCAGGGCAGCACCGTTTTCGTGCCGTTCTTCCGCGTGCACGAGGCCCGCTACATGGTCTACTGGCCGTATTCCACGGCGGCGGATCTGGCGGCGACGCGCGCCAAGGCGGCGGAGGACGAGGCGGCGCGCCTTGAGCTGGACGCGCGCACCATCGACCAGGTGGCCCCGGGCGAGCAGCAGCCGGAGTCGGATCACTTCTTCAAGGCCGAAGGCGGCGAATCGGGACTGGCCAAGGGACGTCGCTGGCGGCGTGCGACCGGCTGGTTCAGCTACGACCTGACCGACAGGAAGTCCGAAGCCCGGGCCCTGCGCCTGACATACTCGAAAGGGGATGCCGGCCGCAAGTTCGATATCCTAATCAACGGCCAGCGGCTGGCGGCGGTGACGCTGGACGGCAAGGCGGCGCAGGACCTCTACACGGTCGATTATCCGATTCCGCCGGCGCTGGTCGCGGCGGCGGGCGGGAAACTGGTGGTCAAGTTCGTGGCGCGCGACGGTTCGGTGGCGGGCGGCCTCTACGGGCTGCGACTGTTGCGCTGATTGTTGCGCTGATTGCCGCGCCGGTCGATATCGAAATGGGTATCGCAGTTGACCAAAATATCATTGGATAGATATTTGAGTTTCTCATAGTATCTGATTCATAAATACACAAAAAACTATCTGGAGACTTTGCTATGACATGCAATCGCAGAACCGTACTCAAAGCCGGCGTCGCCGCCGCGATCGTGGCCACCTTCGGTAGCGTGGGTCCGGCCTTCGCGGCCAAACCGCTCGTCATCGGCTTCTCGCAAGTCGGCGCCGAAAGCGAATGGCGCACCGCCAACACCGTCTCGATCAAGGACGCGGCGAAGAAGGACGGCATCACCCTCAAATTCGCCGACGCCCAGCAGCGCCAGGAAAACCAGGTCAAGGCGATCCGCTCCTTCATCGCCCAGCGCGTCGACATCATCGCCTTCTCGCCGGTGGTGGAATCGGGCTGGGATACGGTCCTGCGCGAAGCCAAGGCAGCCAAGATCCCGGTCATCCTGACCGACCGCGCCGTCAACGTCACCGACCCGTCGCTGTACGTGACCTTCATCGGTTCGGACTTCGTCGAAGAGGGCCGCCTGGCCGCGCGCTGGCTGCTGGAGCGCGCCAGGAAGACGCCCGACGCCACCTTCAACATCGTCGAATTGCAGGGCACCGTCGGCTCGGCGCCGGCGATCGACCGCCAGAAGGGCTTCGCCGAAATCATCGCCGGCAATCCCAAGCTGAAGATCATCCGCTCGCAGACCGGCGACTTCACCCGCACCAAGGGCAAGGAAGTGATGGAAGCCTTCCTCAAGGCCGAGGGCAAGAAGATCAACGTGCTGTACGCGCACAACGACGACATGGCCATCGGCGCGATCCAGGCGATCGAGGAAGCCGGCATGAAGCCGGGCAAGGACATTCTCGTGATCTCGATCGACGGCGTGCGCGGCGCCTTCCAGGCGATGGTCGCCGGGAAGATGAACGTGACGGTCGAGTGCAATCCGCTGTTCGGCCCACAGCTGATGCAGATCGCGCGCGACGTCGCCGCCAACAAGCCTGTCCCCAAGCGCATCACGGTGCAAGAAGGCGTCTTCCCGGCCGAAGTAGCGGCCAAGGAATTCCCGAACCGTAAATACTGATAGCCCCGGCGATGAGCAAATTAGCGCAAGCCGGGTCTTCGACAGCGCCGGTGCTGGAGCTGCGCGGCATCAGCAAAGCCTTCCCCGGCGTGCAGGCGTTGAGCGGCGTGGCGCTGAACCTGTATCCGGGCGAGGTCCACACGCTGATGGGGCAGAACGGCGCCGGCAAATCGACCTTGATCAAGGTGCTGACCGGCGTGTACGCGCCGGACCACGGCGAGATCCTGCTCGATGGGCGGGCCATCCACCCGAGCTCCACCCTCGACGCGCAAAACCTCGGCATCAGCACCGTCTATCAGGAAGTGAACCTGTGCCCGAACCTGTCGGTGGCCGAAAATATCTTCATCGGCCGCTATCCGCGCAAGTTCGGCGGCATCGACTGGCGCGGCATGCAGCGTCAGGCCGCCGAGCTGCTCGAGCGGATGCAGATCCGCATCGACGTGACCATGCCGCTGGCGCACTATCCGCTGGCGATCCAGCAAATGGTGGCCATTTCGCGCGCGATGCTGGTGTCGGCCAAGGTGCTGATCCTCGACGAGCCGACTTCCAGCCTCGATGAAAAGGAAGTCGACCTGCTGTTCAGCGTTCTGCGCGGCCTGCGCGCGCAGGGCATGTCTATTTTGTTCGTCACCCATTTCCTCGACCAGACCTACGCCATTTCTGACCGTATCACCGTGATGCGCAACGGCGAGCGGGAAGGGGAGTACGCCTGCGCCGACCTGTCGCGGCTTGAACTGGTCAACAAGATGGTCGGCGCCCCCGCGACGGCGGCGCCGGAAGCCGTGCCGGCGGCGAACGACACCCCGGCCGCCGCCGCGCCATCCAAACTCCATGCCTTCCTCAGCGCCCGTGGCCTTGGCCGCAAAGGCGCGCTGGCCCCGATGGATATCGAACTGCGCCGGGGCGAGCTGCTCGGGCTGGCCGGCTTGCTGGGCTCCGGCCGCACCGAGGCGGCGCGCCTGCTGTTCGGCGCCGACAAGGCCGACAGCGGCGCCATCACCATCGACGGCAAGGAACACAGCTTCAATTCGCCGCGCGACGCCATCGCCGCCGGCATCGGCTTCTGCTCGGAGGACCGCAAGCACGAAGGCGCGATCCTCGACCTGTCGGTGCGCGAGAACCTGATCCTGGCGCTGCAAGCGCGCACCGGTTTGCTGCGCGCGATCCCGCTCAAGCGTCAGCAGCAGCTGGCGGAGGAATATGTCAAGGCGCTCGGGATCAAGACCGCCAGCATCGAAACGCCCATCGGCACGCTCTCCGGCGGCAACCAGCAGAAGGTGCTGCTGGCGCGCTGGCTGGCGACCGAGCCGAAAATGCTGATCCTGGACGAGCCGACGCGCGGCATCGACGTCCGTGCCAAGCAGGAGATCATGGACTACGTGGCCAAGCTTTGCCGCAAAGGCATGTCGATCCTGTTCATCTCGTCCGAACTGCCGGAGGTGCTGCGCTGCAGCGACCGCATCGTCGTCATGCGCGACCGTAAAACCGGCGGCGAATATCCGCGCGGCGCGCTCGATGAAACCTCGGTGCTGCAAGTGATCGCGGCGGAAGGGGCGCACGGATAATGAGCAGCACAACCAATACCACCGGCGGCGCCGCGCGCGGCGCGCCAACCCAATCGCAAATGCCCATGTTTGTGCGCCACCCGTTGTTCCGGCCGCTGGCGGCGCTGGCGATCCTGCTGCTGATCGACCTGTTGCTGATCCCCGGCTTCTTCCACATCGAGATCAAGGACGGCCACCTGTACGGCAGCTTGATCGACATCGCCAACCGCGCGGCGCCGCTGGCGCTGGCCGCCATCGGCATGACGCTGGTGATCGCCACGCGCGGCATCGACATCTCGGTCGGCGCGGTGGTCGCCATCAGCGGCACGGTCGCGGCGATGCTCATCGGCGGCACCATGGTGATGAACAACGGCGTGCCCGAATACGTCGCCAATACGCCGATGGTGTGGGCGCTGTGCGCGGCCATGGGCGCGGCGCTGCTGTGCGGCGTCTGGAACGGCCTGCTGGTGGCCGGCCTGGGTTTGCAGCCCATCGTCGCCACGCTGATCCTGATGGTCGCCGGCCGCGGCCTGGCGCAGCTGCTGACGGACGGCCAGATCGTCACGGTGTACTACGAGCCGTTCTTCTTCCTCGGCAGCGGCTATCTGTTTGGCCTGCCGTTCTCGCTGTACATCGTCGCCGCCGTCTTCATCGTCACGTTCCTGTTGATGCGCAAGACGGCGCTCGGCCTGTTCATCCAGTCGGTCGGCATCAACCCGGTCGCGGCCCGGCTGGCGGGCTTGAAGACCGCCACCTTGATCTTCTTCGTCTACCTGTTCTGCAGCGCCTGCGCCGGCCTGTCCGGCCTGATGATCAGCGCGAACATCAAGAGCGCGGACGCCAACAACGCCGGCCTGCTGCTGGAGCTGGACGCGATCCTGGCCGTCACGCTGGGCGGCACCTCGCTGGCCGGCGGTAAATTCAGCCTGGCCGGCAGCGTGATCGGCGCCTTGATCATCCAGACGCTGACCTACACGATCTACTCCCTCGGCCTGCCGCCGGAAGTGAACATGGTCGTCAAGTCGGTGGTGGTGTTCCTGGTCTGTATCTCGCAGTCGGCCGAATTCAAAAACATGTGGCGCCGCGTCTTCCCGGCCCGCTCGAAAGGGACCGCATCATGAGCGCGACCGTCGTGACCGGCGCCGTCGCCGGAGCCCATCCTTCACGCCTGCGCGGCCTGACGTCGTCGCCGTATTTCACCTCGCTGGTGACGGTGATGCTGCTGGTGCTGCTGCTGGGCGCCGGCGGCGCCGCCTATCCCGGATTCCTGTCGTTACAGGTGATGTTCAACCTGTTGATCGATAACGCCTTCCTGCTGGTGATCGCGGTCGGCATGAGCTTTGTGATCCTGTCGGGCGGCATCGACCTGTCGGTCGGTTCGGTGCTGGCGCTGACGACGATGATCTCGGCCTGGCTGCTGCAGACCTGGCATGTGCCGCCGTTGCTGGTGATCGCGATCTCGCTGGCGCTCGGCGCCGGCTTCGGCGCGGCGATGGGCGCCATCATCCATTACTTCAAGCTGCAGCCGTTCATCGTCACGCTGGCCGGCATGTTCCTGGCGCGCGGCCTGTGCTACCTGATCAGCATCAACTCGATCACCATCGACGACCCGTTGTTCGTCGCCATGTCGCAGACGCAGGTGCCGCTGCCGGGCGGCTTCCTGTCGCCGGGCGCGCTGATCGCGCTGGCCATGCTGGCCATCGCCATCTACGTGGCGCACTGCACGCCGTTCGGCCGCGCCATCTACGCCGTCGGCGGCAACGAGCAATCGGCGCTGATGATGGGCCTGCGCGTGGCGCGCACCAAGGTGCTGATCTACGCGTTCAGCGGCTTTTGCGCGGCGCTGGCCGGGGTGCTGTTCTCGTTCTACATGCTGTCCGGTTACGGCCTGCACGCGCAGGGCACGGAACTGGACGCCATCGCGGCGGTCGTCATCGGCGGCACCTTGCTCAGCGGCGGCTACGGCTATGTCGCCGGCGCCCTGTCCGGCGTGCTGGTACTGGGCACCATCCAGACGCTGATCGCCTTCGACGGCACCCTCAGCTCATGGTGGACCAAGATCGTCATCGGCGGCTTGCTGTTTGTATTCTGCGTGGTGCAGCGCCTGATGGCGATCGGCGCCACGACAAAAAAATAAGATATAACCCTGGAGAGAGCTTTGACAACACTGACGAAATTTGCCGCCATCGCAGCGGCGGGGGCGGTTTTTGCCGCTGCAAACGTGGCACACGCCGCCAACCCGATACTTCCCAAGCTGTTCACGGCCGATCCGTCGGCCTATGTGGAAGACGGCACGGTCTACCTGTACGTCGGCGTCGACGGCGCCTCGACCAGGGACAAAGACTATGTGATGAAGGAGTGGCGGCTCTACAGCAGCTGCGACATGAAGAACTGGACCGACCGTGGTTCGCCGATCAAGCCGTCCGCCTTCAAATGGGCGATCGGCAAGGTCGACGCCTGGGCCGCCGACGTCACCAAGCGCGATGGCAAGTACTACTTCTATTCGACGGTCGATCACGCGACCATCCCCGGCCGCGCCATCGGCGTGGCCGTCTCCGACAGGCCGGAAGGTCCGTTCGTCGACGCGCGCGGCTCGGCGCTGGTGACCAACGACATGACGCTGGAAGCGCCGATCGCCTGGGACGATATCGATCCGGGCGTGTTCGTCGACGACGATGGCCAGGCCTATCTCTACTGGGGCAACACGGTGCTCAAGTACGCCAAGCTCAAACCGAACATGATCGAATTCGATGGTCCGATCCATACGGTGGGCATGGACCGCTTCACCGAGGCGCCGTATCTGCACAAGCACAAGGGCGTCTACTACCTGTCGTATTCGCGCGACTTCCCGGAGACGACCGCCTACATGACGTCCACCAGCCCGACCGGCCCGTGGCAGTTCCGTGGCGTGATCATGGAGAAGAACGCCAAGGTCAAGACCATCCACCAGGCGATCGTGGACTTCAACGGCAAGAGCTACATCTTCTACCACAACGACAAGCTGCCGACCGGTGGCGAGTACCGCCGTTCGGTGGCGGTGGAGGAGTTCCAGTACAACGCCGACGGCACCATCCCGTTCATCAAGCAAACCAAGGAAGGGCCGGCGGCCAATCCTAGTTCGGCTTGCAAGTGATATTCAAACGATCGATATTGACGCTATATTAATACCGATTGTGATATCATTTTCCTATGGATACTAATTCGAACTGGTTCTTGCGCGCGCGCCTCAAAACGCGCCAGCTGCTGCTGCTGATCGCGCTGGACGAACAACGCAACATCCACCGCGCCTCCGAGGATCTGCACATGACGCAGCCCGCCGCGTCCAAGCAGCTCAAGGACCTGGAGGAGATGCTCGGCGTGCAGCTGTTCGACCGGCTGCCGCGCGGCATGGAGCCGACCATCTACGGCGAGACGATGATACGCCACGCCCGCATGGCGCTGACCAGCCTCTCGCTGGCGCACGAGGATATCGTCGCCATCAAGGCCGGCCTGACCGGGCAGGTCGATATCGGCACCATCATGACGCCGGGGATTTCGCTGCTGCCGCAGGCGATCACGCGCACCAAGCAGGCCTCGCCGCGGCTGCGCATCGGCGTCGAGATGGAGCAGTCCAACATCCTGCTGGAGCAGTTGCAGCGCGGCCGGCTCGATTTCATGATCGGCCGCATTCCGGAGCGTCAAAGCGCCCAGGGGCTGAGTTACGAGGAGCTGGGCGACGAGCCGGCGTGCGCGGTCGTGCGTCCCGGCCATCCGCTGCTCAAGGCGCGCAACCTGCAGTTGCGCGACATCGCCGGGCAGCCGTGGATCCTGCCGCCGCAGGGCAGCATCCTGCGCGCGCGCTGCGAATTGATGTTCCGCCGCGCCGGCCTGGAAGTGCCGGGCAACGTGGTCGACACCACGGCGGTGCTGCTGATTAAGCCGCTGTTGCAGCAGACCGACGCGCTCAACGTCATGCCGATCGCCGTGGCCAAGTATTACGAGTCGCAGGGTGTGCTCAACATCCTGCCGATCGAGCTGCCGTGCCGCATGGACGCTTTCGGCATCATCACGGTGGACGGGCATTTGATGTCCCCCGGCGCGGCGCTGCTGCTGCGCTATGTGCGGGAAGTGGCGAAGGACATCTACCAGATCGCCTAGAGCGCCCCGGCCCTCTGGGCGCCCATTGCCGCCATCTCGCGGCAGCTATGCTCGCACACCTCGCAGGCCCGCAGGCACTCTTCCATCCCGTCCAGGTCGCGGCAGCTGAGCGCGCAGGCGTGGCACACCTCGGCGCACAGGCCGCACATGCGGTCGGCGAACGGCGAGCCGCTCAACTGCAGATTGGCCGACAGTTCGCACACCGCCGCGCAGTCGTACATCAGCCGCAGGTGGTCCGGCGCGACGTGGCGCCCGCCCATCCGCAGGCAGTGGGTCATCGCGGTTTGCAGGCAGGCTTGGTGGCAATTGGTGCAGGCGTCGATACAGTCCTGCATGTTGGTTACGGTATCCATGGCGTTCCTTCGTCGTTCAGGTTGTCGGAGACGCCATGGTATGTCGCCGGCGCGCGAACCTCTGTGCGCACGCTCTCTTTGCGGATTGTTGACCGGGTCAATCATATTGCGCATACTATGTCCATCGGATAACACGGGAAAGACCATGCGCGACACCTCATTTGACGACCGCATCGCGGCGGTGCGCTCATTCAACCGCTTTTTCACGCGCCAGATCGGCGTGCTGCGCGAAGGCTTGCTGCACAGCGACTACACCCTCACCGAGATGCGGGTGCTGTACGAACTGGCCAACCACGGCGACCAGCCGGCGGCCGCGCTGGGGCGCGATTTGGGACTGGATCGCGGATATCTGAGCCGCATCCTCGCCAAATTCGAAAGCCAGGGCCTGGTGGCCAAGGTGCCGTCGGCCAGCGACGGCCGCAGCAAGCTGCTGCACATCACCGCGCAGGGGCGCGCCTTGTACGAGCCCTTGGACCGGCGCTCGCGCGACGAGGTTGGCGATTTGCTGTCGCGCTTCGGGGAACCGGAGCAGTTGCGCATGCTCGAGGCGATGCGCACCATCCAGGATTTGCTCGGCAGCGGCGGCGCCCTGAAATACGCCCAGCCCTTCGTGCTGCGCGCGCACGGTCCCGGCGACATGGACTGGATCGCGCGCCGACACGGCGCGCTGTACGCCGCCGAGCAAGGCTGGGACGCCAGCTTCGAGACCCTGGTTGGCGGGATCTGCGCCGATTTCGAACGCCATTTCGATCCGGCGCTGGAGCGCTGCTGGATCGCCGAGATGGGCGGTGAGCGGGTCGGCTCGATCGCGGTGGCGCGCGACGGCGAGGACGGCGTCGCCAAGCTTCGGCTGCTGCTGGTCGACAGCGCGGCGCGCGGCGCCGGTCTCGGTTCGCGGCTGGTGGACGAGTGCCATCGTTTCGCCAGGGCCGCCGGTTACCGCAAAATGCGTTTGTGGACGACCGACCAGCAAAGGGAGGCGCGCCAGATCTACCTTGGCAAAGGCTACGCGCTGGTCGCGGAGCAGCCGGTCCACGCCTTCGGCCAGGACATGGTCAACGAAACCTGGGAATTGACGCTGTAAGTTCGGGCCGCGCGATTGCCTGCAAGGTGGATTATCTGGCACTATTGCCGGATTGATCCGAATTGCGGGAGTCGTATGCAAAAGAGCAGGCTGACGGTGTGGTCCAGGCGTGTCTTGCTGGTGGCGGTGGGGTTGCTGGTATTGGCGCTGTTGGCGGCATGGCTGTATTTGCGCGGCAGTCTGCCGGCGTTGGACGGCACGCGCAAGGCTGCTGGACTCGAGACCACCGCCAGCGTGGCCCGCGACGAGCGCGGCGTCCCGGTCATCAGCGGCGGCAGCCGGCTCGATGTCGCCTACGCCACCGGTTTCGTGCACGCGCAGGATCGCTACTTCCAGATGGATTTGCTGCGCCGGGCGGCGGCGGGCGAATTGTCCGAACTATTCGGCGCGCGCGCGCTGCCGATGGATAAGGCGCGCCGCTTCCACCGTTTCCGCGCCCGCGC